>CAZBXY010000004.1:66122-68116 GCA_964495365.1 uncultured Frigoriglobus sp.
GCGAACGGCTTCGTCACGGCCCGCGGCGCGCCGGTGTGGACCGCGATCGGGCACGACGGGTCTGGCTGCTCGTGGTTCAGCGTGCCCGGAAGCTGCCCGTACTTGAGCGCCAGCACGCTGCACGCCAGTTCCGAAAGCCCACTCGCAGCGCCGAGGTTGCCGAAACGACTGAGTGGCGCGAACACCGGCGTGTTCTTGCCGAACACCTCCGCGATGCCCCGCGCCTCGAAGGCGTCGCCGATCGTCGTCCCGGTTCCGTGAGCGTTCACGTGGTCCACGTCAGAAGGTTGGATGCCGGCCGCGGTCAAAGCGTTCCGAATAACCCGCGCCAGTCCCGGCCCTCTCTTCCCGCGATCGACCCCGGCGGCCCACCCAACTAACTCGCCCAGGACGGTCGCGTTGCGCGCTTTTGCGTGTTCGAGTTCTTCTAATGTGAAGACCGCGGCCCCTTCACCCGTTACAGTCCCGTCGCGAGTCGCGTCGAAGGGCCGCACCGCGCGCCCCGGGTCGTCGTTGCGGCGCGACAGTTGGACGAACAGGTTGTACCGGGCCAGCGTGATCGGGTTGAGCCGCCCCTCGCTGCTGCCGACGATCATCACGTCGGCCGCCCCGCGCCGGATGATGCGGGCGGCCTCGGCGAGTGCCACCAACCCGGCGGAATCGCCCGGGATCTGCGTGTTGCTCGGCCCGCGGAGGTCGTAGAGGATCGTCGTGTGACACGCAGGCATGTTGGGCAGGTATTTGAGCATCCAGAACGGGATGATCTCGTTCAGCCCGCCCTTGCCCCACGTCTCCATGTTCACCGTTGCGCCGTCGGGCGAGGACAGCTTCGCGGCGGCGGCCATGTCGTTGATGTCGGTCGCGCCCATCAGCGAGGCGAACTCGACCCCGATCCGCTCCGGGGGCACGCTCCCCTTCGACAGCCCGGCGTTGGCGACCGCCAGTTGCGAGCCGATCACCCCCAACTCGACGGTCCGGGCCATCGATTTGAGCTCTTTGCGGTACTTGGTGTCGGCCATCATCGACTTGGCGACGAAGCCTTGCACCTCGCCGGCGATCGACGTGGGCAGTTCGGAGGCGTCGAGCAGCGAGATCGTGCGGACGCCGCTGGTCCCGGCCAGGAGGGCTTGCCAGAACGCCTCGGGCGTCGAACCGATGGGGTTGAGAACCCCGAACCCGGTCAGCACGGTGCGACGGGAGTTACTTACCATAGCGGCCACTCGGCGCAGAACCTGGGGCGGCGGGCGCGGTCCGTGCGCGGCGCGAATCGCCCGATACCTCTAGTGTTAATCTATTCCGCCGGTCCGGCTGGCATCACCGGTACAGATGCAACCGGTTTCGGAAGCGGGGAAGGTTCAGTAGCGCAGGTAATTTGGGTTATTGGGGCAGTCGTTAAACGCGGGAAGCCCCAACTGGGGCCTCCGTGTCATCTCGTTGTGGGCGGGCGACCGACCCGACTCCGTCGAAATCCCAAAAACCAACAGACAAACACCAAACAAGACAGAACGGCTGTATTTGGTTGAGATTTGTTACTTGGGTTTTGAGTTTTCTCCGCGGCTCACCGATTCGGCCTGACGCAACAGTTGGGTCAGTTCGCCGCTAAAGACGAACTTCGTGTCCGGCAGCCCTGGCGGGAGCTGCGCCGCGGACACGTGGGCGAACATGATGTCGGCCTCGGCCACCAGTTCGCCGGCGCTGCGGGCGGTTGCGGAAACGCGGGCACCGGTATCGTTCAGGTCTACGAGCGTTGTCGTGTAAGTCAACTGCTCGCCGGCGAGCGCGTCGCGGTGGAACTTCGCACTCATCTTCGCCAGAACGACGTTCTTCTCGTACTTGTTGGCCTCGCCGACGAGGATCCCGCCGGTCTGGGCCAGTCCTTCCAGGATGAGCGGCGCCGGCATCACCGGGAACCCGGGAAAGTGGTCGGCGAAGTGGTCCTCGGCGAGGCTGAGGTTCTTGACCGCCGTCGCGCCCTTCCCCGACTCGAAGCTCAC
>CAZBXY010000005.1:0-67251 GCA_964495365.1 uncultured Frigoriglobus sp.
TCGGCGCCCACGCCTCCGGGTACTTGCCGATGATGTTGTAACTGGCCTCGAACGTCGCGATGTCGATCTCCTTCACCTGCGACACGTCGCCCTTGAGTTCCGCGCGGAGTTGCAGGGCCGCGTCGATGGCGCTTTGCGAGTGGTACTCGGCGGGCCAGAACTTGATGTAGGTCTTGTTAATCATGAACCCGTCGGCGTTGCCCGGTTCGCTCCCGAACGGCGCCGGGGTGAAGGCTTCGCGCGCCACCAACTTGAAGAACCCAAGATCGCCTTCAAAAATGGGTGCCGGGCCGGTTAATCCGTCCGCGGCGAGCGTCGCGGCGAACACGCCGTTGCGGGCTGCGTTGGCGAACGCGCAGCCCTTCCACATGCTCAGTTCGCCCGAGCGCGTCTGCCGGAGGGCCACGTTGCACACGCCCGCAAGGCCGATCGTGTGCGTGATCTTCGTCACGTCGAGGCGCATCAGTTTCGCCGCGGCGACCGCCGACGAGATCGCCCCGTAGGTGACGTGATCGACGCCGTGCTTGCGGAGGCTCGCGGCGTCGCAGAACCGGCACTGGATTTCGTAGGCCAGAACCGCCGCGGTGATGAGATCCTTGCCGCCGGCGCCGACCGCTTCGCCGACCGCGAGGACCGCGGCGAGGTTGTCGCTCGGGTGGGCCGGCTCCTTGCTCAGGTAGGTGTCGTTGAAGTCGAGGTAGCGGATGAGTAAGCCGTTGACGAACGTGGCCCACTCGACGCTCGATTTGCCGCCGGCGAGGATCGAAGCGCCGGGGTTACTCGACACACGCGCTGCGCACTTCTTGGCGATCGCATAGGCGTCAGAGGGCATCGCCCCGATCGCGGTGGCGAACGAGTCAATAAAGCGCCGCTTCGTCTCGTGAACGGCTTCTTTGGTGAGCTTGTCGAAGGTCAGGCCGCTTGCGTATTCGGCCAGTCGCGCGGCGAGCGTGGGTGCGGACATCACAACATCCCTGAAGGAAAGAAGTGGGGATGTTGTACGAACCGGACATGTTCGTAGTGACCGGCTTCAGCCGGTCTCTTCGTGGCACAGGCTTTCCAGCCGGTGTGCCCGATAGCTAACCGACTCACAGGCTGGAAAGCCTGTGCCACAAGAAGAAAGATCGACCCGCTGAAGCGGGTCACTACGAACACGATCACGCCGCGCGAAGGGCCGTACCGGCACGGAGGAACTCGCGATACCACGCGAGCGTTTCGTTCAGCGCTTTGGTCAGGTCCGGCGCTTCGGTCGGGTTTCCGGCGAACACGTCGCGCACCGCAGTCACCATTTGTCGGTCGGTGAGTAGCCACCCGCCGGGCGCGGATGCGTTCGGTCCCGCTTCGGCCGCTCGGAGGCAGGCGCGGGCCGCGTCGCGCACGAACACGAATCCGCGCGCCGGGCCGTCGGCCGGGAGTGCGACACTTTCGCCAGAGAGAAGGGCGATCGCGGTCGCGGGGACGACGCGGAACAGCTTGCGGTCGCCCGGCCCGAACACCTCGCCGAACCGCACCACACTGAGCCGCTCGTCGGATTGTGCGAGTGCGAGTTGCGAATCGGGCCGGGCGGTGACGACCGGCACGCGCCGGGAATACCGGCCCACCGCCTGTAGGAGCGGGCCGGGGTCGCACGCGGCAAGGTGAAAGACCGCCGAGACCTCGTGAACGGCCATCGCGGAGTGCAGTCGGAAGACGTTGTCGGCCCGCCCGCGGACGAGGTGAACGCGCCCGCCCTGGTGTGGGCCGAAGATATCGGTCACGGGGCGCTCGTTGACCAGTCCGACCACTTCCGCACCGCGCGCGAACAGCTCGCGGGCCACCGCACTACCGAGGAACCCGGTGCAGCCGGTGACGAGCACCTTCCGCCCGCGCCAGAACGAGGGTTTTTCGGCCACTGGTCGCCTCCGTGCGCGCAGCCTGGGCGGGGCAGGGTAGTCGTGATCGGCGTTGCAGGTCAAGCCGAAGTGGCTAATGTGCAGGAGGAGGACGCATGAACCGCGACGAAATGCTCGAGCGAGTGCGCGCCCGTCGCGAGCCGTGGGACATCGTGGTCATCGGCGGCGGCGCGACGGGCGTCGGGGTTGCGCTCGATGCCGCGTCACGCGGGTACGCGGTCCTGCTGCTCGAACAGCACGATTTCGGCAAGGGCACATCGAGTCGCAGCACGAAGCTCGTTCACGGCGGCGTTCGGTATCTGGCGCGGGGCGACATTTCGCTCGTGCGCGAGGCGCTCCGCGAGCGCGGACTCATGCGACAGAACGCTCCGCACGTGGTCCACGAACGCGCGTTCCTCGTGCCGAGCTACTCGCGCTGGACCACCGCGTACTACGGGCTGGGGCTGTGGGCGTACAACGTACTCTCCGGGCGGCAGAAGTTCGGCCCGACGCACCGGCTTTCCAGGGCCGAAACGCTCGATCGCGTCCCGACGCTCACCACGACCGGCCTGCGCGGCGGGGTGCTGTATTACGACGGGCAGTTCGACGACGCGCGGTTGCTCATCAACATGGCGACGACCGCGGCGGAGCAGGGCGCGGTGCTGTTGAATTACGCCGGCGTGACCGCGCTCGACTGCGCGCCCGGACGCGCAAGCGGCGTGGTGTGTCGTGATGAAGAGTCGGGGCGGGAGTTGCTCATTCTGGCCCGCGCAGTGGTGAACGCGACCGGAGCGTTCTGCGACGGCGTTCGTCGGATGAGCGACCCGGCCGCAGCGAGCATGGTTTCGCCCAGCCAGGGCATTCACCTCGTCTTCGACCGCTCGTTCCTGCCGGGCGAGACGGCGATTGTTGTGCCGAAAACGCCCGACGGGCGCGTGATGTTCGCGATCCCGTGGCACGGGCACACGCTCGTCGGCACGACCGACACGGCTGTTTCCGACACAACGCTCGAACCGCGGCCAACCGAAGAGGAAATCGACTACGTACTCGAAACCGCCGGTCGCTACCTCCAGAAGCCGCCGACCCGCACGGATGTCCTCAGCACCTTCGCGGGTATCCGCCCGCTGGTGAGCGCGGGTGGCGGAAAGAACACCGCGGCGCTGTCGCGCGATCACACGATTCGCGTCGAGCCGTCCGGCTTGCTCACGATTACAGGTGGGAAGTGGACAACGTATCGGAACATGGCCGATGACGCCGTGTCCCGCGCCGCGGAGTTGGTCGGCCTCGAAAAGCGGCCGTGCGTCACGCGAACGCTGCGCATTCATGGCGCGGATGAGGAAAAACGCTCCGGGCCGCTCGCGGTGTACGGTTCGGACGCTTTGCGGATCGCGGAGATCGCCGAGGCGAACCCGGCGCTGGCGGAACCGCTACACTCCGCGTTGCCGTACACCGGGGCGGAGGTGGTGTGGGCCGCGCGGTTCGAGGTGGCGCGGACCGTGGAGGACGTACTCGCGCGCCGGCTGCGCGCTCTGTTCCTGAACGCCCGCGCCGCGATCGCGATGGCCCCGCGCGTGGCCGAACTGCTCGCCGGCGAACTCGGCCGCGACGCCGCGTGGCAGGCGGCGCAGGGCGAAGCGTTCGGCAAACTCGCCGCGGGTTATGTGCTCTGAGCTTCTTTCGCCCACGGCGACCAGAGCCACAGCACGACGACCAGGGCGAGTAGCGGGAAGACGCCGACGCCGCCGAGTGCCCACTCGTGGGTGCCGGTCACGTCGCCGATCCACCCTTCCAGGCGGTACAGGCCCGCCAGCGAGAAGTGCGCGCAGAAGCCGAGCGTGCCGGTCACCTTCCCCTGGTGCTTGGACGACAACTCCTGGCTCAGCGCGAAGTACGTGGGGAACAGCCCCAGCGCGCCGAACGCCACCACCAAGAGCACCACTTCCAGTGCCGTTCCGCCCGGCAGAAACGGGACCGCAAAGGTGCTGAGCGTCAAGAGCGCGCAGACGGCGAGCATGAGGATCCGGCTCACGTGCAGGCGCATCCCGCGCTTGCACAGCCAGAGGGTGACCAGACCGGCCGTCCACGTCCCGATGTCCGCGACGAGGTAGTAGCCGGTCATGAACCGGCTCATCTCTTCCAGCGAGTAGCCGCGCTCTTCGCGCAGGTACAGCGGCAGCCAGGCGCGGTACGTGTGCCAGGCGAAGTTGACACCCAGGCACACCGCCAGAATCGCCCAGAACCGCCGGTCGCGGAACACGTCGGCGAAGCGCACCGCGCCTTCCTCCGGCGGGGCCGCGCCGGTCGCGTCGGTCGGGTTGAGCATCCGGCCGGGGACGGTGAGGAACCACAGCGCCACCCAGATCAGGCCGATACTGCCGATGACCTGGAACGGCACGCGCCACGGCTCGCCGTACCCGTTGGCCGCCGCCCACCGGAGGATGGCCAGGACCAAGAGCGGCGTGATGACCGCGCCCAGGGCCGTCCCGCTGCCGAACAGCGAGTTACCGAACGACCGCTCCTCCGGTCGGAGGATGGCCCGCGTGGTGCGTAGCGCGCACGGCCAGTTGCCGGCCTCGAACAGCCCGAGCAGGAACCGGCACGTCAGCAGCATCCAGAACGACGCGGCGAACCCGGTCAAGACGCCCGCCGCCGACCAGCCGACCACCATGAGCGGGTACACCCACCGGACGCTCACCCGGTCCACGACGAAGCCGGTGCTGATCGCGCCGATGGCGAAGGCGACGGCGAAGGCGCTCTCGAGTTCTCCGTACTGCGTGTTGTTGAGTTTGAACGCCGCCTTGATCTCCGTCGCCATCTGGTTGAGGGCGACGCGGTCCATATAGTTGATGACGGTCGCCTGCATCAGCAGGAAGCACACCCACCACCGCCATGGGGACGCGGTGGGTGCGAGCGAAGGCGCGGTGTTCATTGGCGGCAGCGGTGCGGCAAGTGGGAGAGCGATTGGCAGAGGATACCCGACCGCCGCCGGATTTCAAAGTAGTAGGCACACTCCGTGTGCCGTTGCATTCCCTTTCGTGTCGCAACGGCACACGGAGTGTGCCTACTACTCTTCTGAGGGCGCACGATGGTGACGGGATCGACTCGCGGGGCGCCGATTCACCGGATGGCGTGGGCCGGGATCGTGACGGCGGTTGTCGCCGGCGTGCTGGCGCTGTACGGCTCGATGCACGCAGAGAAGCACATCGCCAACAGCCCGCTGCGCGCCGCCCGCGGGTCGGCCGGGCTGCCCGCCAAGCCGGAATCGCGGGTCGGGCGGTTCCTGGGTCGGGCCGAAACGAGCGTTTTCGGCGCCGACATCGACACCAAGATGCTGGCCCTCACAGAGCGGTCGAAGATCGCCAACTACACGCTCCAGCTCGTCGCCTACGTGTTGCCGTTCTTCCTCGGCCTGGCCGGGGCGCTTACTGGCGGGTGGGCGATGAATGTGGTGCAGCAGTCCAGCGGGAAGTTCGCGGGGAACACTCTGGCGGTGTTCTCGATGATGATCGGCGGCTTGGCGGCCGTCGTCGCCGGGTGCATGATGGTTAGCCTGTACCTCTGGCCGCTGCTGCCGTCGCTGTACACGACGTGAATGCCCCACACTGTGATGCGAAAGGTTCGCCCGTGGCAATCACCGACGCTGAGTTCGACAACGAGAACGAGTTGCAGACCTGGGCATTTGCCAACCACAAGTTGTTTTTCGGGAACTCCGTCTTCCTACCCGGATTTCGGATTAGCACATCGGCGGGAAAGGGTGGAGTACCTGACGGGTTCGCCTTCAACTTCGATCAGCGATCGTGGTGGGTGATTGAATGCGAACTGCTGAAACACGGAGTTTGGCAGCACATCGCCGAGCAGATAACTCGCTTCGTCGTCGCGGCCCGTAATCCAGCGACACTGAGACAGGTGCGGGACAAACTGTTTGAAAAAGTACTTGCCGAAAATTCCCAGGAAGCAGTAGCGAAGGCGCTCGGGACGAACACGACACGGCTGTTGCAACAGCTTGAAGTTTACCTGGAAGGCGTTGCCCCGTCGCTTGCCATCTTCATCGACGACACCGACCAGGACTTGCTCGACTTTTGCGACGCTCTCGACATCCCGACCGAGATTTATCGGATCAACAAGTTTATCGTAAATGGAACCTGCGAGTACTACTCCCCGGACAAGAACCAACCGGCCGTCACCTTTGATTCGACTGCGAACCACCAAGAAGGCTCGACAGTTTTCGATGTGATCGCTGCGCTTGGGGGCGGCGAGGTCGTCAGCAGCAAGCACAAATGTTATCGACTTCACGACGGGCGAGTTGTCAAGGTGCAGTATTCCAAGCTCTACGACAAACACCAAGTCTACTGGTACGGTGTGAACCCATCGTCCTACAACCAGGCCAAGGTACTCGGTTGCACGCATTTCGTATTCATCATGGGCAGCGACGGATTCCTGACACTTCCCCTCACGGTGATTGACCAGTACATTGCGACGGCATACGTCACGAACAACCCGGATGGGTCGCCACGCCACTACCACGTGCATATTTCGATGCCGCCTGATGTCGTTCTGAAGGGCTACGAAAATGCCGTTGACGTGGACGTCGCCGGTTACTTTCAAACGATGAGTTAACCCGGGTTTGCGCACACGGCTTCCGCCTGCACGCGGGTGAGTAGCTTCGGCTGCTCGTCGGCGTGCTTGCGGAGCCAACTCGATACTAACAGAACGCTGTCAACCGCAGATCAGAACCCGAAGGCGTGAACGAGTGCCGCGATACCGCCGAGGAGTGCGGCCAGGAAGAGCAAGAACCACACCCCGGGCAGCCACGAGAAGAACCCGTTCAACTCCTTCAGGCCCGCCATGAGGTGGGTGACGTCACTGCCCTGCGTCTTCGCCACCCGGTCGAACGCCCATCCGGCCCGGATGAAGGTCGCGGCGAACAGGAGGATCATGAGCGGTATCCAGACCTGGAGGAACCGGAACCGCTCGTAGGGCGGGGTGCCCTTGGATGCCCAGTGGACGAACAACACGAGGTGGTAGACAACGACCCCGACGATCACCCCCCACCCGCCGAGTGTCAGGTTGCCGGCCAGGTCGGAGAAGACGACATTCTCCGACTCCGTGAACTCGTGCTCCTCGCGGGGCGGCGAAGTGTCTGTCGCCGCGGGCATTTCCGTGGTCTGATTTTCATCCGCCATTTGATGAACTCCGTGGCAGGGCCGACCGGTGCGGTCGGGACGCTTGCCGTGGTATTCGTTCGATGGGAGTGGGTATTGGGCGTAACCGCGATTCGCTCACGTGACACAGCCGGAAAGACTAACCGCCCGGCGCCAGTTCGTCAAACGGTCTGGCGGATTCGGATTTTGAGATGGTGTGGGTGCATGACGGGTTCTCACTCGCCGCGACACACCGATTCCGCCTGCGCGCGGGTGAGCAATCTTGTCTTCTCGTTGGCGTGCTTGCGGAACCAGCTCGATACTAACAGAACGCTGTCCACAGCGACATCCGACAGCACCGCGGGTGCGGGGTGATCGGTGAAGGTCGTCGCGAGTAACTGCGCGACCCGCGGGCCGGTGTCGGTGGTCGGCGGGAACGCCACCGCCTGCACTTCGCCGCGGTGGATCAGATACCACCGCAGGCGGTCGTCGGTGCCGGTCAGCGGGTACACGAACGCGGACTGGTTCCGCGCACTTCGCAACAGCGACAACCGGTCGTCGATCCACTGAATCGCCTGCAACTTGTCGCGCAGCGACATGGCCTTCTCGAACTGAAACACCTCCGCGGCGGCTTCCATTTGCTCCTGAAGCGTGCGGAGAATCGACCGGTTGCGGCCGTCGAGGAACGCTTTCGCGGCCCGAACGCCGACGGTGTAATCCTTGCGCGTACACCCGCCGGCACACGGCCCGGCGCAGGTGCCCATCTCGAACCGCAGACACTTCGCAGCGCGGTCGTGCTCGAACAACTCGCCCTGCTCGGCGAAGTGCATCGCCACCGTTTGCGGGCAGTCGCGCAGTTTGAACCAGTCGTTCAGCCGGCGCGCCGCGTCGTCGGACTTGTTCCACTTCACGAACGGCCCGTACACGCCCAGTTCCTTCCCGGTCGGGCGCTGCGTGACGTAGACGTGAGCCGCCGGCGATTTGCCGATACACACGTAGTGGTGCCGCTGAAGGCCTGGGACGCCGAGGACGTTGTACTTCGGGCGCAGGCGTTGAATCAGTTCCAGTTCGCGCAGGAGCGCGGCGAGTTCGTCGCCGGTCTGCTCCCACACGAGCCTCTTCGTGCGCGAGATGATCTTCCCGGCTTTCGGGTCGCGGCTGTTCTCGCGAAAGTACGACAGGAGCCGCGACCGCAGGTTCTTGGCCTTCCCGACGTAAATGAGCCGGTCGCGGTCGTCGAGCATCCCGTAGACGCCGGGCGCCTTCGGGCCGTGCTTCTTCACCCCGCGCTTCAGCTTGCTCGGGCGCTTGCCGCGCAGTTCGCGGACCGGCGGTTCCTCGTCGGCCGGGCGGAACCGGCTCGGGCCGAACCCGTCGAAGTCGTCCGCGAACAGCCGCGGTTGCTTTCCGTCCGTGGAGGTCCGACTCATGTCCGGTTGTGTCCTGCCGCCACAGTCCCGGCTGCACGCCGGAGACTGCCGCTTGTGGAACGTGGTGTACGCGGGTATTCTAACGGGAAGTGGGTGGTGTGGGGAACTGCAAAACGGCTCGATGTTTCTTCTCCGGGGTGTGCCGATGAAGACGAGGGTGGTTGTCGCGACCGTGCTGGCCGCGCTCGTGGGAGGCGCGGTCCCCGCGCCGGCGTCGGACACCGCGTCGATTTACGATAATCTCGTTCTGATGAAGGAACACTCGGTGCTGCTCGTGGCCGTGACCGAAACGAAGGAGGCCGCGACGCTGAAAGCGGCCGGGCCGTACACGCTATTCGTCCCGACCGATGCCGCGTTCAAGACCCTCGACGAGGAGGCTGTCAAGAAGCTGGTGACTGGCAAGGAGGCGGTGCGGAAGCTGCTCCGCGCGCACCTCGCCGAGGGCAAGATCACCACAAAGGAACTCGCGGACCTCAAGGAGGTGCGGACGCTCCAGGGCGGTGTGCTGAAGGTGGAGAAGGTGAAGGACGGGGTTCGCGTCGGCGGGGCGAAGATCGTGGCCGCCGATGTCGCGTGTAGCAACGGGGTGATTCACGTCGTCGATGCGGTACTGCCGGCGAAGGAGTGATGCCTCTCGGGTGGCCGACTCTCTCCGAGAGCCGGGTCGCTCTCTCCGTGAGCGACGAGCAGGGCCAAAAAGAGCGCCCTGCTTGTCGCTCACGGAGAGAGCGACCCACCCGAAAAAAACGCCCGCTGTCGCGGGCGTGAGGTGCTTCGGTGGGCCGTCGCGGTTCCTGAGCCGCCCGGTTCGAGCGGCTCAGGCCATTTCGGGGCAGACTTCGACGCGGTTCAGAAGGGTGCGGTCGCCGAGAGCCGGGCGGACCGTTTCTTGGGCCATCTGTTTGAGGTAGTAGCTCGACACGCGCCCGGTGATGACGACTTGCGTGTCGTCGGCGGTCACGACGAGCCGGCGGAGTTGGCCGAGCGGGCTGCTGACCAGCGCCTCGGCCGGTTCGAACGACAGAACAGGGCAGGTGTGCATCGCGTCGCTCCTTCGGGGATGACCTCGAACCAGGCTCCGAACCCTGAGCGCATCTGCGGGGGCAGACGGGAGAAACGTGAATCAACGAACCTGAGCGATCGGCACGAGAGGTCGCGAGTCCGTCCAACTTTGCCGCGTGAATCGGAGAATCCGTCTCTCAACACCGGATGTTATACGCCACCAAGTCGGGTTGCAACGAATTTCCCGGTTATTCTCCGATTTCCCGACCCTTGAACCGCCTGCAAACTCGCCGTAGACTTCCGCCGCTGCCGCGCGCTGCCTCACGGACGACCGAGCCACCGGAGCCGACATGGCCAATACCCACGAACACCTGGAGCACGCCGAGCACGCCGAGCACCACGCGAGCGACCCGTTCAACCAGCGGGTCGCGGTGTCGATGGCGATCGTCGCGGCGCTTTTGGCCGGCATCAGCATGGTCGGGCACCGCACCCACAACAAGGTGCTGCAACTGCAGGGCGACTCCAACCGCTACCGGACCGAGGCCGCGACCGCCGAGGTCGAAAAGAGCAACCTGTTCGCGTGGTACCAGTCGAAGCGGCTCCGGCAGGCCGGGTTCGAGATGGCGGCGGCCACGGCCGAGTTCACGCCGGCGACCGACGAGGCGGCCCGCAAGAAAGCGGTCACCAAGTGGAAGGAGAAGGCGGCCGAGTACGGTGAGTCGAACAGGGGGAAAGACCTGAAGAACCCGGAGGGCGACAACCTGCCGGACCTCCAGCGCCGCGGCGACGAGGCCGGCAAGCGCGCGGTCGAGGCGAAGGAAAAGGCGGCCGTCGCTCGCGACGACGCCGAACACGCGCACCACCAGGCCGACCGGCTCGACCTCGCCCACCTCGCGGCCGAGGTCGGGCTGGTACTCTGTTCGATCGCGCTTTTGACCAAGAAGCGGGCGTTCTGGTTCACCGGGATCGGCGCGGCGCTGGTCGCGATCGTGCTGACCACCTCCGCGTACATGATCCCGCACCACCCGCACGCCGCGCCGACCGAGGGAGGAACGTCGCACTGACCGCTCCCGCCACTCCCGAACCCGAAACGCCGTTCCGCTGGGCGCGCCCGTGGCGCGCGACCGCAGGCGGGTGGGCGGTCACAGCGCTTGTGCTGGTCGCGGGCGTGCCGCTGTTCCTGTGTATGCCACCGTGGAACGACGTGACGCTCCACGACATGGTCGCGCGCACGATGCTCCGCGGCGGCGTGATCTACCGCGACGTGTTCGACACGAACCTGCCGGGCATCGACTGGTCGATGGCCGCGGTGCGGGGCGTGTTCGGCGGGAGCTACGAGGCGCTCCGCGCGGTCGATCTCGTGGTAATCGGGGCGATTCTGTTCGTGCTGTGCCGGTGGGCGCGCCGGTGCGGCGGAACCGGGTACGCGGGCGCGTGGTTCGTCGCGGGCGCCGCGCTGTTCTACCTCTTCCAGTCCGAGTTCATCCACGTCCAGCGCGACTCGTGGATGATGCTCCCGGCGGCGGTCGCCGCGTGGCTGCGGTGGAAGCAAGTCGAACGCGCAGAAACTGCTCGTCCGCTATTCCTATCCGCGGTGTTTGAAGGGTTCGTGTGGGGTCTGGCAGTCTGGATCAAGCCCCACGTCGTCGTTCCGGCGTTCGCGGTGTGGGCGACATCGGCCGTACTCCTCGCGCGCCGCGAACTGCCGAAGCGGGTTCTCGCGGACCTCGCGGGGCTGGTCCTCGGCGGCGTTCTCGCAGGGGTTCCCGGCGTGGTGTGGCTCGTGGTCACCGGCGCGTGGCCGCACTTCCTCGACATCTTCCTGAACTGGAACCCCGACTACCTCTCCGAGTCCGGCTCGCTCCTCCGGCGTTGGAACACGGTGTTCGACTGCTTCCGGCCGTGGAGCAACCTGCACTTCGTGGCGCTGCCGCTCGCGGGGCTGGCGCTGTGGGAAGCGAGGGCGTGGTCGCGCCGGCCCGGCGCGCCGGCGCCGATGTTCGGCGCCCCGCGCCTGTACCTCCGCGCCGAAAGCGAGTCGGTCGCGAGCGCCCGCGCGCTACTCTCAGCGCTCTACCTCGGCTGGATCGCGCAAGCGGTCTTGCTGCAAAAGGCGTTCGACTACGTTCACACGCCGGTCACGTTCCTGGGGATGGCGGTCCTCGCGAGCCACCGGTGGTGCTTCGCGGTCGTGTACATTTTGTGGTTCGTTGTGTCCGGCGTGCTGGTGAACGTCGCGGAAGTGGTTCCGAGCGTAGCCGCGGTGACCCGCGCGATCGACCCGGCCGACAGTCACATCAAACTGGAGAAGCACCCGCTCGCGGACCGGGCCGTCGTGCAGTTGTGGCCGCGGTGCTGGACCGAGGGCGGCTCGCCGGAACTGCGCGACAGGCTCGGCCAATACACGGACGTGCATTGCGGCACGAAGTGGCAAGAACTCGAACCGGTGGCCGCTTTTCTGCGGACCGTCGATCCGCCGCTCCGCGCGGGCGAACTGAACTGCTGGCACGACAGCACGCACCCCTTGTACCTGATGCTCGACCTCGACCCGGCGACGCGGTACATGCACTACGGCACCGCGTTCGGGATCCGGTCGAAGCGTGCGGTCATCGCCGACGAGGTGCGGAGCAGCCGCCAGCGGTACGTCGTCAGTGACCTCTTGCGGATGACGTGGGACAAGCACGCGGTTTACGAACCGGGGGCGTGGCGCGCCGGCGACCCGCTGCCGGTGTGGCTCCCGCCGGTCGAGCGGCGAAAATTCCCGTGGAACCAATCAATCGTGTTCCGCAGCGGGCGGTACGTCGTCCACAAGATCGACCCGACCGTTCCGCTCGGTGTGATCCGCGTCCCGGACTGGGACCAACTCGGTCAGCTCGATCGGCTCGGACCGGACGAGTGATACGTGCTACACTTCGGCATGTCCGAGCGCGTTTACCGGTGGGGCGGGTGGCTCGTCGCGGGGGCGTTTCTGGCGCTCGGCGTCCCACTATTCCTCCGAATGCCGCTGTGGAGTGATGCGACGCTGTACGCGGTCGCGGCGCGGACCGTTTTCGCCGGCGGCGTTCACTACCGCGACGTGTTCGATACCAACCCGCCCGGCTTCGTGTGGATGCTCGGCGCTGTCCGCGGCGCGCTCGGTACGAGCGACTTCGCCCTTCGCGCTGCTGATCTGCTGATCGTGACTCTCATCACCGCGGGGCTGGTGTGGTGGGCGCGGAAATCCGGCGCCAGCGCGGCCGGCGGTGCGTGGGTCGTTGCGGCGGGCGCGGCGTTCTACCCGTTCATCCACGAGTTCAACCACGTTCAGCGCGACGTGTGGATGATGCTCCCCGCCGGGGCCGCGATCGCGACGCGGTTGGGTCGTTGTCGTGAACGCGCTGACCCCACTCTCGTGGAAAATGTTAAGATGGGTAGAGTTTCCACGTGGAAACTTTTACAGTGCGTGCCGGGAATTGGTTTCCTCGCGCTACTCGAAGGCTTTCTCTGGGGGCTCGGCTGTTGGATCAAGCCCCATCTGCTGTTCGTCGCGTTCGCGGCGTTCTTCGTGACCGCGCGCCGGCTCTCGTGGCGCGATCACCTCGCGGTGTTCGCCGGCGGCGTACTCGCACTCGCCGCGGGAGCGTGGTGGCTCGTCTCCTCCGGAGCGTGGCCGCACTTTCTCGACATCTGGCGAACCTGGAACGCGGATTACTTCGCAACCGTTCGGCGCGAATTCCCGTTCCGCGTACTGATCCAGCTCGACTACTTCCCGCCGTACAGTGTGTGCGCGCTCCTCGCGGTGCCGCTCGCGGTGCTGAACCTCCGCGAACGTTCTGATGAACCGGAGGCGCTACGGCGGAAGACGCTCGCAGCGGTGTACCTCACGTGGCTGTTCACCGCGCTGCTCTTGCAGCGGCCGTTTCATTACGTGCATGTGCCAGAAACGCTGCTGATGCTTGCGCTGTTCGCCGCGAACCGGTGGCCGGTGCCGTTCCTGCTCGTGGCGGTTCAGGTGGTCGCGAGTATGTGGTTCGCGGCCGCGGGGACTAGCTTCTCGCAGGTTCCGCCGCACCCGGCGCTTGATGCGAACCGCTCGCAGTGGTGGGCGAAGTGCCTGAAGGCCGATCCGCCGGCGGAGGCGCGCCGCGGGGTGGCGATGTGGCACCAGCACTTCGGCGGAACCGATCCGGTCGAACTCGGCGCGGTGGCCGACTTTCTTTGCACGCAGAACCTGCGCGACGGCGAACTGATCGCCTGGCACGACGGCCCGCACGCGCTGTACCTGGAACTCGACGTGCGGCCGGGGTTTCGGTTCATGCACGTCGGCACTGCGGCCGGCTTGGGGAAGTGGCAAGAGGAGCAAGTTCTGCGCGAGCTGCAAGCGGCGCTCCCGCACGCGCGGTTCGTCGTGAGCGATATGCACCGCGTCACCGCGAAGTACGGCGCGCTGAACGATCTTGATGCGGACGGATTGCCGAAGGTGTTGCCGGTGTGGCAGCGCGGGGAGTTCCCGTGGAACCAACCGGTCGCGTTTCGCTCACCGGGCGGCCGGTATCTCGTTCATCGGATCGAGAAGCCCGTGACGAGCGCGCGAATGCCGACAGAGTTGGATCAGTCAAAGTAGTAGGCACACTCCGTGTGCCGTTGCTTTTCATCTGCGCGAAGCAACGGCACACGGAGTGTGCCTACTACTTTGAAATCAACTCTCGGCCACCACCGGGTTCTTCAGGGTGCCGATGCCCTCGATCTCGACCTCGACCACGTCGCCCGGCTTCAGCAACACCGGCGGCTTGCGTGCGATGCCCACGCCCGGCGGCGTCCCTGTAAAGATCAGGTCGCCCGGTTCCAGCTGGACCACCTGCGACAGGAACCACAACAGGTGCGGCACGCCGAAGATGAACTCCTTCGTGTTCGAGTTCTGCAGCGTCGTGCCGTTGAGCCTGAGTTGCACCTGGAGTTTATGGGGATTGGTCAGTTCGTCGGCCGTCACGAGGACCGGGCCGGTCGGAGCGAACGTGTCGAACGTCTTGCCGATGATCCACTGCTTCTCCTCGCCGCGGAACTGCCAGTCGCGGGCCGAAACGTCGTGCCCGACGGTGTAGCCTGCGACGTAATCGAACGCACTGTCCGTGTTGGGGATGTGCTTGCCCGTTTTGCCGATCACGATCACCAACTCGGCCTCGTAATCGACCTTCTCCGCGACCTTCGGCAGCTTGATCGGGTCGCCGTGTGCGATGAGCGTGTTCGGGAACTTGCCGAACACGACGGGTTCGGTCGGGATCGCCTTCCCGCCCTCGATGGCGTGGTCGCGGTAGTTGAGGCCGATGCACAGAATCTTCGACGGGTTCGGCACCGGGGGCAGCAACTTCACCGCGTTGGCCGCGTACTTCACGGCCGATTTGCTCGACGCGGTGTCCGCGGCGGCCCTGCGGACCGCCGGCGACGCCGCGAGCAGCGTTTTCATGCACGCGGGCAGGCCGGGGTCGGTGGCGTGGAGGTCGATGTAGCCGTCAGCGACCGCGAGCGCCGCGCGCGGACCATTGGGAGTGAGAATCGAGGCCAGTTTCATGGAGAAGCTCCGGGGTGGGATACCGGAGTATTGAATGGAGAGCCTGCGTTCGGGCTAGTGCTCACATTCCCAAGTCACGTTCTTGAATGAGTCGCATCAGTTGACGCCGTTGCGCAGCGGGTAACCGTCTGTCGCTGGCCGCGTAATGGACCTCGCCGAGGCAGCCCGAAATGCAAGACCACCATTCAGGAGAACTCGGTGAATGTTGGATCGCTGCTGCGAGCCAACCGAGCGCATCGGCTGCACAGATCGCACGCCCGATCGCGTCCTGTTCGTCTTTGTCCTCGCCCGTGCTCGAATCCAGTTCCGCTCGCTTCGTCAATTCGCCGAACGCCTGTGCCGCCTCTGCGACTGCTACTTTTGTAGCCTCTCCCGTAGCCCACTTCCGACAGATTTCAAGGAGTTGGGAAGATCGAAGGTCGGTCGCGGGAAAGACCTCATCGAGGTAATCCATTACGCGCGCCACGCACCCACAAGCGAACTCGACTCCGACCGATTGGGGCAGCAACTGGATCACGATCAACACAACTGGTAGAGCGCCGTCAGTGGAACCGCCACTGCGGTAGCTGTTGAAGATGGCTACGCCCCGTTCAAAACTCTCACGGATAATCGCAGCACGCGGGTGCTTCTGCTCGGTGAGCCAACGAGCTAAAGCGTAGCCACGTGCGCGATCGTGCGGGTTGCGGAGCACGTTGATCAATAACTCGCGAAACTTGGGTGTAGTGGCCATGCTGCCTACTTCGCCCCGGCGGGCTGGCCGAGCTTCTTCCGCAGGTAGTCGAGCGCCTTGACGCGGTAGGGATCATTGTCCGGGTCGTCGAAGTCCAGCGCCTCGTCGCTGTCCGCGGGGCGCAGCGAGTGCAGCTCCGCCCACAGGCGCAGCTCCGCGGACTTGTCCTTCGTGATGGGGATCTCGAAGCCCTCGTCGGGGCGCATCCCCCAGTCGTCGTTCGGACCGCTCTCCGGCTTGCGCTGCCGCGCCTTGCCGTTGGGGCGGAAGGATTCGCCGATCGATACCTTGAACTGAAGCCCGCCGAATCCGCCGTCCAGAATGTTCTGGATCGTCGCCCGGCCGACCGTGCGCTGGCCCATCAGCACGCACCGGTCGTTGTCGCGCAGCGCCGAGGCGATCAACTCGCCCCCGCCGGTCGTTTCGATGCCGACGAGCGCCACGATCGGGTACTTGGTGTAACGGGTGATGTCGGTGTAGTAGTTCCGTGCGTAGATGTCGGACCCCTGCTCGCGCGGGTTGCGGTACTTCATCTGTGCCATCGGCACGTTCTCCGGCAGGAACATCCCGGCGATCCGCAGGCCAGGGTCGATGTACCCGCCGGGGCACCAGCGCAGATCGAGGATCAGCGCGCGACAGCCCTTCTTCTCCAGGTCCGCGAGCATCTCCGCGACCCGGTCATCGAGCCCGGTCTCGATCGCGCCCAGCCGGAGGTAGCCGATCTTGTACTTGCGGTCGAGCATACAGTCCCATTTGTCGTCCGCGGTGCGCATCACCCCGAACGCGCTCGCCGGCGTGTAGGGCGTCCCCTTGACCGTGACCGAAAACGGCTTGCCGTTCTCGCGGCGCAGTGTGAACGTGCGATCATGGGGCCGCGGCATCCCGGTTTGCGGGTCGAACATCTGCTGCGCGTGGGCGAACTGCGCGAACAGCTTGTTCACGTTGTCCGCGGTGATCGCGGTGCCGTTGTAGTGCGTAATCACGTCGTCCGGTTTGAGTCCGGCTTTCTGCGCCGGGCTTTCGGGGATGACGCGCTTGATCCGCCACGGCACCCCGGCCGGGGCGACCACGTCTTCCGGCCGCGGTCGCGGGTCGAGCCACCCGGTGGTGTTGAAGTACCCCTGCGCGGTCTTGTACTCCACCTGGTAGAGCATCCACGCGGTGGAACTGACGCCGTCGAGTTCGATCCCGATGCCGAAGTCCATGTCGATCGACGCGAACGTGTTGGCCCGCGGGCTGACCAGTCCGCAGCCGGGGTCGGTCGCGTAGCGGAACCCGTTGATCGCCGCGTACAGCGCCCGCGGCCCGCGCAGGGCCGGCTTATCGGCCAGTAACATGCGCGCGTCGGTGAGGGCTTCGAGTAGGGCACCGGTCGTGGCCGCGTTACGGACGGCCTGTTGAACGCGGTCGGGCACCGTCAGGGAGCACTCCTCGTACAGCCCGCGAACCGCGCCGTCGATCAGCTCCTTCATCTCGACGGGCCTGGCGAACCGGACCGCGACGCTCTCGCCGACGCGGTGCACGATCTGGGCGAACTCCTGGGCCTTGAACCGGTCGGCCTTCGGCGCCGGGCCTTGCGGTTGGGCCGGCACCGGGTTCGCCGGCGTCATGAGCAACAGCCCGACCGCGGTGATTGCGACCATAACGCCTCCGGCGCGGGGACTCCGAGTTCCAGGTTCCAAGTTCCAGCAGTTCAAGTTGAAGCCCGGCAACTCCCACATTCGAGTTTCGCCTCTTTCCGTGTCGGCCACAAGACACCATTCGTAACTACAGACGATCGGCCCTCACGGAACGAACCATGAACTTGGAACCGGGAACCGGGAACGTGAAACTGCCCCAAACGGTTTGGCTCGTGCGCCACGCGGAGGTACTCACGCCCACGCTGTTCCACGGGGCGGAATCCGATGTCGAACTCGGCGAACACGGGCACCGGCAGGCGGCGGCGGCGGTCGAGTGGTTCGCGGCGCTGAAACCGACGGTTGTGGTGTCGTCGGCGATGAAGCGCGCGGTGCAGACCGCCGCGCCGATCGCCGCCGCGTGTGGCGTTCCCCATCTCCTGGAACCGCTGTTGCACGAGCGCCGCGTCGGGCCGATGTCGGGGCGCCCGCACGAGGAGTACGCGCACGTCTGGTCCGACACCGTCGCGCGGTGGCAGGGGGGCGAGACGGGTTACGCTCCACCCGGGGTCGAGTCGTTCGACGCGATCCGCGCGCGCGCCCTCCCGGCGTTCCGGCGCGTACTCGACGCGCACGCCGGCGGGCGCGTGGTCGTCGTCTGTCACGGGGTGACGTGCAAGGTGCTGCTGCTCTCGCTCCTCAGCGGACGCACCGCGGCCGACTGGACGGCGATCGGCCGGGCGCAGAACCTCGCGGTGAGCGAACTCGTACCCGCTGAAGACGCCTGGACCGCGCGCCAGTTGCTGACGATCCCGCCCACGGTACTCGCGGTGAACGCCGCGTTCGCCAGCGTGGGGAAGAAGACGGAAGCCTGAAAAACGTTCCAAGTTCCAGTCGTTCCAGATTCCAAGTTGTGTCGGTCGGTGTCGGTTCGGACGCGCCAGTTCTTCAACCTGGAACTCTGGAACATGGAACCGGGAACGCTGCCGGGGTCCGTTTGTGCGGTTCGTATGAAGTGCTCTCATCGGGTCGGACGATACCTCCTTCAGCAGCACGGGCGGTGACCGCGGGTCGGTGATGTGCGAACCCTGCACGGCGGCGGGGTTTGCGCGGTCCCGGCCGGGCGTGGGCGCACGGGCGGCGGTGCAGGGAGGCGCGGAACATGACCAGCGAAGAGCTTCTGGCTCCGATCAGCGAGACGGAAGCGCTCCGACAGCAACTGCTCCAGGCCCAGCGACTCAGTAGCGTCGGCGAACTCGCCTCCAGCATCGCCCACGAATTCAACAACATCCTCACGACCATCATCAACTCGGCGAAGCTCGGCAGCCGCAACCCGGACGCGGGCGAGAAACAGCAGGCGTTCGACCGCATTATCAAGGCCGGGCAGCGGGCCGCCGCAATCGCCGGCGGGATGCTCGGCTTCGCGCGCAAAAGCAGCAGCCACCGGCAGTTGTGCGACATCGCCAGACTGGTCGAAGAGGTGCTGATGCTGACCGACAAGGATCTCTCGAAGAACCGGGTCCTGGTGGAGACGCGGTTCCACGCCCGCCCCTACGCATGGGTCGTGCCCGGTCAGATCGAGCAAATCCTGGTGAACCTCGTCATCAACGCCCGCCAGGCGATGACCGGGGGCGGGCGACTGAAGATCGAGGTGCGCGAGAACGTCGCGGCCGACACGGTCGAGATTCGCGTATCCGATACGGGGCAGGGCATCTCGCGGGACCAGTTGCCGATGATCTTCGAGCCGTTTTTCACCACCAAGCAGCCCGACGAGTACGGCCGCGGCGGTACCGGATTGGGACTGAGCGTGTGCCGGCAAATCATCGAGCAGCACCACGGGCGCATTCGCGTCGAGAGCGTCGTCGGCAAGGGTTCGACGTTCACCGTCAAGTTGCCCAAGCGGCTGGTTGATGACCCGGTGTGATCGGGCGAACGGCGCGGCGTCAGCCCGCCGAGAAGGCGGACGGCCGGTGTGAGCCGGCCGGTCACGCGCCGACAACCACCGGCCGGCTCACACCGGCCGTTCGCCGGAAAGCTGGAATTGACGCCCGGAGCGGGGCCGGTGTAAGGTTGCGCGCGATTCGACGCGTACCACAGCCGGCTCAGGGAAGGGCTGTTGAGATGACCACGAACCGCCCCGCCGTCGCGGCGCTCGATGCGACCGCCGCGGCCGGGCCACCGGTGACCTGGGAAGAGGTTCCCTGCCCGCTCTGCGGTCTGGACGCCGGCGCGCCGATCCTGGAAGCTCCCGATCCGGTCCCGCCGGCCCACACCGGGATGGTGTTCGCGGTCGTGCGGTGCGGCCACTGCGGGCTGACGTACACGAACCCGCGGCCCAACGACCGCACCATTTCGCGGTTCTACCC
The DNA here is from genome assembly GCA_964495365.1 of uncultured Frigoriglobus sp. GTDB lineage: Bacteria > Planctomycetota > Planctomycetia > Gemmatales > Gemmataceae > Gemmata. Next base: position 19,705 of record CAZBXY010000005.1, read on the forward strand.
CTCGGACTACCGCCCGCACCACCACACCGGGAAACCGCGCCCGGCGCGCCCGGCGCGCCCGCTGTGGAGCCGGGTGTTCGGGCGCCCCTGCGGCGAGCGCCGCGGCGCGCTGCCGTGGCCGGGTCCGGGGCGGTTACTCGACTTCGGCTGCGGCGCCGGGCGGTTCCTCCGAACGATGGCCGATCAGGGCTGGCAGGTGATCGGGCTGGATTCGGCCCCCACCGCTGTCGAACACGTCCGCGAGCATCACGGGCTGCCGGCGCTCGTCGGTACGCTTCCTCACTCGGATCTCGCGCCGGGATCGTTCGACGTGGTGACCATGTGGCACTCGCTCGAACACGTTCACCGACCGCTCGTGATCCTGCGCGAGGCGTTCAGGCTGCTCGTGCCGGGCGGGAAGCTCGTGGTCGCGACTCCGAATATTGACAGCCTGCCGTTCCGGCTGTTCGGCCGGTCGTGGTTCGGCCTCGACCTGCCGCGCCACCTCACGCACTTCACGCCGGCGACGCTTTCGGCGATGATCCACGCGGCCGGGTTCCGCCCGGAGCCGGTGCGCCAGGTGCGGCACAGCGACTGGCTGCGCTCGAGCGCGAAGTTGGCGGTGCGGCAACGAACCGGTGGGGTTCTCGCGCGGGCGCTCCGGTGGAAGCCGGTGGCGAAGGTGGCCGCGTGGCTGTGCTACACCGCGGGGCAGGCCGACTGCATCATGTGCGTGGCCGAGCGCCCGGCGTGACGGTTTCGCACGGCCGCGCGGGCGGCTCACTTCTCCCCGGGCGCGCGGTTCGTCAGAACGAAGTAAACGAGGAAGCCGGCGGTCAACACCGACCCGATGGCCGCCGCGCTCCCCTCGGCGACGCGCGCGACCCACCAGCGTCGCTCGGAACGATGATTCCAATCCGCCGCCACCGTACACTCGTCCTCAACCGCGGGCGTCGTCTCGGTTCCCAGGGCCGGGCACTCGGTCGGCCGAACCGGGCTGGAGTTCGGCGGCAGCGGCTCCGCGGGATCGCTTTCGGGCGCGTCGAATTCTGACCGGAGGCGCGCACTCAGCGCGCCAAGCCCCGCTTCCCACTCACTCCCGTCCTTCGGCCGCAGGTCCGGGTTCAGCGCCACGCTCCGCGCGATGAGCGAGGCCAACTCGTCGGGCACCTGGAGGTGGGTCAGTTCGCCCGTCAGGTCGGCCCCCGGGAGGGTGCGCAGGTCGCCCGTCACCGACTGGTAGGCGATAACGCCGAGCGCGTACACGTCGTCGCGCGGGTCCGGGGGCGCGCCGAGCATCTGCTCCGGCGGGGCGTAGAGCCGCGTCCCCGCGCACCGCAGGGCGCTCGGGACGAGGGCCTCCGAGACCGTTCGGGTGCCGGTCCGCGGTTCGATCGTCACGCCCCCGATGCCGAAGTCGGTAATCCGCGGGACCGGGCCGGCCATCAAGACGTTCTGCGGCTTCAGGTCGCGGTGGATCAGCGGCGGGTCCAGCCGGTGGCACGCCGCCAGCGCGCCGGCCAGCGCGCGGAGGACGGGGACCGCGTGCCCCAGGCGCTTCGCGAGGGACCAGTCGCGCCACTGGCCGATCAGCTCCGCGAGGGTGCCGCCCTCGATGAACTCGTACATCAGCCAGGGCACGTCGCCGTCCAGGTTGCACTCCCGCAGCCGGACGATGTTCGGGTGCTTGCCGGCGTACTTCATCACGCGGACGACCACGTTGCGCTCGTGGGTCACGAGCCGGCGGCGCACGCGCGGGTCGGTACAGAACTTGACGGCCCGCAACTCCTGCTCGTCGTCGAACGCGTGCCGGGCCAGCCACACCTCGCCGAACCCGCCCCCGCCGAGCTTGCGCTCCAGAACCCAACTGTTTAACCCGGGCACCGGGTCGCCGGGGGCGAACGCCGGCGCGGGGGTCAGCCGCAACCGGTCCTCGGGTGTCTGGTTCCGTGTGCCGGAGAATGCGTGCATCAGACTGCTCATCGGCCGAATCTCGCCAGAGGTGAGAGAATCATGATAACGCGCCGGCGGCTCCGAAGGAACAACCCCCTCGAACTCGAACCGCTTCTTTTCGTCGAATACCGGCGGTCCGGTGGTGTTGGAGTTGCCGCGGTCGCGGTTACTGAAATAGCATGGCGGTACTTCACCCGGAGGGATCACGATGACGACCGCGTCGCGCTTTAACCTTTCGCTCCTGGAATCGGCCCCCCGCGTGCCCGGCAAGCCGCGGCACAAGACCCGCGAGGTGAAAGTCGGCACTGTCGTCATCGGGGGCACGAACCCGGTCGCGGTGCAGTCGATGACGACCACCGACACCTTTGACGTGGAAGCGACGATCAAGCAGATTCACGCACTGGAAGAAGCCGGGTGCGAACTGGTTCGGGTGACGGTGCCCAAACCCGAAGACGCCGGGGCACTCACGCAAATCCGCGCGAAGATCGGCATCCCGCTCATCTGCGATATCCACTTCGACTACAAGATGGCGCTCGCGGCGCTCGATCACCCCGTTGACAAGATCCGCATCAATCCGGGCAACATCAACAAGGCCGGCGACACCACACACGACCGGTTCCGGCAGGTCGTGCGCAAGGCGAAGGCGAAGGGACTGCCGATGCGGATCGGCGTGAACGCCGGGAGCCTGGAAACGGAAGTGAACCTGAAGTACGGGTTCCCGTGCCCGCCGGCGATGGTCGAGAGCGCCCTCCGCTACATCGAAGTGGCCGAGAGCGAGGGCTACCGCGACATCATCGTGTCGCTGAAGTCGTCGGATGTGCTGGTCGCGGTGGAAGCGTACCGCCTCTTCGCGCAGATGTGCGATTACCCCACCCACATCGGCATCACCGAGGCCGGGAAACCCCCTTACGCGGTCACGAAGTCCGCCGCGGGCCTCGCGCCGATTCTGCTCGACGGGATCGGCGACACGATCCGCATCTCACTGCTGGGTGACCCGGTGCCGGAGATCGCCGCGGCGTTCGACATTCTGCAAGCCACCCAGCGCCGCGTCCGGCGCCCGGAACTGATCGCGTGCCCGACCTGCGGTCGGCTGGCGATCGACCTGGAGAAGATCATCGCCGAACTCGAATCACGCCTGAACGGCAAGCGCCTCCCGGTAAAGATCAGCGTGCTGGGGTGTGTGGTGAACGGCCCCGGTGAGGCGCGGGAGGCGGATATCGGCATCGCGGCCGGCAACGGGCAGGGGATGATCTTCCGCAACGGCGAGATGGTGCGCCGGGTCGCGGAAGCCGAGATCGTGGACGCGCTGATGGAGGAACTCCAGAGCTGGGAGACCGAGAACGCGCATCGGTTGCCGAAGGCGACCGACGCGGAGGGCCTGGGCCGGCGGAAACTCCCGGTCGTGACCGCGTGACTATCGGGCCGCACAGAGACGTGGTAGACTGAAAATGCCGGAGGGCCGAACGTGGCGAATCCGAAGTTCTCCGTTCAGCACTTCGTCGCGTGCTTGAATGCGCCGTGGGAGGGTACACCCGGGCCGAACACGCTTCGCACGTTGGGAGGCGTTGGGTACGTATATCGAGTTCCGCCGGACACGTTCGGCTCACTGTGGCCGCCGGGTCTCGTTCTGGTGTGGGCGAAGGAGGTGCCCGCACAGCCCGAATGACCGCTCCCGTCTCTCATCGAATTTTCCGGAGTTAGGTCCACCCGAGTTCGCGGTTTCATTTCTCATACCCACTTCATTCGGGGAAGGTAAACTCAAATAACTGTGTGGGTTAATGTTGCGGAGGGCGGACTCGTGCGCGTGCTGCTCGTTGAAGATACACCGGCGCTCCTCAAGGCGGTTCGCCAGGGGCTGGAAGAGGAAGGCTTCGCCGTCGATGTGGCCCCCGACGGCGAAGAGGCGGACGTGAAGTGCCGCAGCACGTCTTACGACGTGATCGTGCTGGACATCATGCTGCCGAAGATCGACGGGATCACGCTCCTGAAGCGGTGGCGCGGCGCGGGCATCAATACGCACGTTCTGATGCTCACCGCCAAGACGACGACCAACGACAAGGTGACCGGACTGGACGCGGGGGCCGACGACTACCTGCCCAAGCCGTTCGACATGGACGAACTGTTCGCCCGCGTCCGGGCGCTGGTCCGTCGCGGGCACCAGCAGAAAGACCCCACCCTGCGGTGCTACGATCTGGAGATCGACACCGCGTCGCGCAGCGTGAAGCGCGCCGGCCGGCCCGTCCACCTCACGCCGCGCGAGTACGCATTGCTGGAGTTCCTCGCGTTCCATCGGGGCAAGGTGGTGACCCGCAGTATGATCTGGGAACACCTGTACGACGAATACGACGAGAACACGTCGAACGTGGTGGACGTGTACATCCGCTATTTGCGAAATAAGGTGGACAAGGGGTTCGATCCGCCGCTGATCCTCACCCGCTGGGGCGAGGGGTACATGCTCCGCGGCGACGACGACCCGCCGCCACAGAAATGAGGGGACAGGAGACAGGGAACAGGAGTCAGACCGGCAGCCGAACCACTTTCTGACTCCTGCTCCCTGTCTCCTGGCTTCTGAGAAGGTGTGTCATGCGCTCGATCCGTCGCTCGCTGCTGGGCTACCTGTTGCTGCTCCTGGCCGTTGGGCTGGGCGCGGTGGGGTTGCTCGTCGATCGGTTCGCCAACGGCGCGATCCGGCAACGCGAGGCGTCGGAGTCGGAGCGGATCGAGCAAACGTTCAAGGTGCGCGAGATCGAGGCGAAGGTGCGGCTCGACGCGGCGCTCCTCGCCGAGACGAAGGCGAAGGCCATCGAGGCGCAGCGCACGACCGGGCTGATCCTGGGGCAACCCCCGGACTTTCGCCGCGGCCCGAGGCTGGCCGACGGGCCGCCGGTTCGGGCGCCCGAGGACGAATCGCGGGAGTACCGGATCCGCTCCCAGTTGCTCCCGATGGGCACCACCCACGCGACCATGGCGACCGCACTGGCGATCGCGGCCGTCGAACCCCGGCGGGCCGCCATCTTCGGCCCCCACCCGAGTTACCCCGGGGCCCCGGGCTGGGTTGCCTTTGACGCGCCCAATGCGCTGGTGCGCATTCAGGACGCGATCCGGAAGGCGTTTGAGGACGACGCGGGGTACCTTCAGATTACCGTCGTGGGCACCGTCGTGTCCCATCCCGGTCGCAGTGTCGCTCACGTTCACACGACCCGGGTGCGCGAGTCGCTCCCGCTCGATTCGGGCTGGCTGGAACAGACCTCGGCCGAGTGGGAGCCGCGGATCGAAGACGTGGATGTGCCGGGGCTGGGCTTGTGCCGCCGCGTCGTGACCGCGACGTCGGCCGGCCGGCCACTCCTCTTCGGCGTCTGGCTCCCGCCGCCCGCCCTGCCGATCCCGTTTCCGAACCCGAACGCGCCGGCGTACCGACCCGCGTTCAACCGCCCCGACCTGGTGTTGCGTCTCGTCGTCCAAATCGTCCGCCCGTACTCCGAACTCGACGCCCGGCTCGCGGCCGATCAGCACGACCGCGATTTGCAGTTGTCGCGGGTCCGCGAAGAAACCCGCATGGAACTCCAGAACCTCCGCGCGCGTCTGATCCTCATCGGGACCGGGACGTTCGCGGCGCTGGTACTCGGCGGGTGGTTCATCGTCGCCCGCGGATTGTCTCCCCTCCACAAACTGTCCGACGCGGTCAGCCTGGTGTCCGAGAAAGACTTCCACCTGGCCGTGGACCCCACCGAACTGGGCCGCGAACTGGCCCCCATTCACGCCCGCATCACGCAGACCCTCACCCTGCTACAGCGGGCGTTCGCCCGGGAGAAACAGGCCGTGGCCGATATCTCACACGAGCTCCGCACGCCCATCGCATCGCTCCTGGCGACCATCGACGTGGCGCTCCGCAAGGATCGCACACCCGAACAGTATCGCGAAGCGCTCAAAGAGTGCCGGCTGATCTCCAAACAGCTCGGGCAACTCGTCGAGCGGATCATGACACTCGCCTCGCTCGACGCGGGCAACGACCACACGCAGGTGACCCGGACCGACGCGGTCGAGCTCGCCGGCGGGTGCGTCGCGGTGATCCGCCCGCTGGCCGCCGCCAACACCATCACGGTTTCGGCCCACCTGCCGGCCGAACTCGCGCTGGAGACCGACCCGGCGAAGCTGCGCGAGGTGCTGATGAACCTGCTGCACAACGCGGTGGAGTACAACAAACCGGGCGGGACGATCGACCTGACCACGCGCCGGGCCGGCAACTCGGCGGTGTTCGAGGTCCGCGACACGGGCATCGGCATGTCGGCCGAAGTGCGGGAGCGGATCTTCGAGCGGTTCTACCGGGCGGACGCCTCGCGCCAGGCAACCGGGATCCACGCGGGTCTGGGGCTGGCGATCGTGAAGGAGTACGTGGCCCGGCTGAACGGCCAAATCGCGGTGGAGTCCGAACCCGGCGCCGGCACGACGTTCCGCGTCACGCTCCCGCTGGCGCCCGCGAGCGCCGACACACCTGCGATCGTGCCCGCCGACCGCGCCAAACCGCGCAGCGCTGTGGCCGCCAGTTCGTGAGCGGAGCGAGCGCGTGAACATCCGGTCTGCATATCACGAGTTGGTGTTATGCAGACCGATCGGTCTGCATAACATGGGGCCGCACGGCCCGAATTGTTGATGTGCCCAGTCAATTCCGCTACGATCGATGAAAATCAACCCGTGTTATGCGGACCGGCAGCAACACTGGTTCGACTACAGAGGGCGGCACCGTGGCGGATAGCCCATTCGATGCCGAGGCCAGGCGCGTTTGTGCCACCTTTCCCTGTGGCCCGCGATTGGTCGTGATCGGCAGCGGATCGTTCTGGGGGGCCGACAGCCGCCCGTTGTGCGAGGTGGTTGCCGCCGATCTGGCCGCGGTCGCGGAACTGGTGGCCGTCACCGGCGGCCGTGGCGGGGTGGGACTGACGTTCGGTCGGGCATTCGCTGCGGCCCGCCGAGCGGCCGGGTACCCGGAGAACCTGTTCCACCTGCTGCCGCACGGGATGGGTCCGTGCGAGAACGGCGTGACCGTAGGGGCGGGGTCCGGAGCCATCGCGCGGCGCGAGGTGCTGGGCCGGGTCGGACACGCCTACCTGGTGATCGAGGGCGGACCCGGGACGGAGCATGAGGCGGCGGTGGCCATCGGCTGCGGGTTGCCGGTGATCCCCCTCGGTCGCACCGGGGGCCACGCCGGCGAGTTGCACCGGCGGTCCGTTTGCCCGCCCGGGTTCCCGAGGGCCGACTGGGATCTCCTGGCCGATCCCGGCGCTCCCCGGGAACAGGTCGTTGCCGCGGTGCGGCGCCTCGTGCGGGTCGCGCTGGCCTGCCGGTCCGAACCGGAGAGCGCCGCCACGGTGTAATTCGTAACGACAGCAGCGGGTCGAATTCGAGCGATCCTTGCCCGGAGCGGGTGTCTCGGTGCCTCCGTGGCCGATCCACCTTGCGGCCAAACTGGCCGCTGCACCGGAACCGGCCGCCTGGGTTATTTCCCGTTGCTGGCCTGCGTGTCGTTGTCGCTGACTGGAGTCGCGGCCGGGTACGTGAGCGAGTTCGGCGGCGGGAGCGCGAGCATATGAAGCGAGCCTGCCGATGGTTCGGTGGCGGTGTGGTGGGACTCGCGGTCGCGCTGTTGGCCGCGCACTTCTTCAATCCGATCACGCCCGGCGGTTTTGTCGAGGGCGGCAAGGTGGAAGGCGGACGGTATTTCGTGGTGGGAAAAGGGCACCGGTACACCGAGGTACCGGAGACCCGGTGGCGGACCGGGGCAATACGTGGAGTGTGCCTCGGGCTGTGGGCGGTGCTTTTTGTTCTCGTCTGTTTGATCTCCCGCACCCCTCGCCCACAGTCGAGCGCCGGATTCGGCGCTGTACCGGACCCGGCGGGCCTGTAGGCTTTCCGTGCGGCGCGGTTTCTCGCGCCCGCCGGTGAGGTGAGTTTGTGCGTTCCGTCAGGAGGGTTTCGGTGGGTGACGATGCGGCGGTGATCGTTCTTTCGGTTCTCGCGGGCGTCATGTTTTTGGTGCTGGCGGCCGGTGGGGTGCTCGTGGTCCGCGACACGGTTCGTCGGCGCGGGCGCTGGGGGCTCAATTTCCAGCAGGTGCGGTGCCCCGAGTGCGGAGAGCCGGCGCCGGTCGTTCGGCGCCCGCAGAACCGGCGGCAGGCGCTCTGGGGCGGTTGCACCTGCGCGCGGTGCGGCACCGAGTACGACAAGTGGGGCCGACCGGTCACCGACGAGCGAAGTGAAGAGAGCTGAAAGTTTTTTCTCGCAACAACCGGGCCGGCGGTAGCACTTCGCGAGGTGCGGCGTGTCGAACCACACCTTCCTCTACTCCACCCGCGGTCCCGACAAGCCGCTATTCGATGAGTGCCCCGAGGACGGCCACTTGCTCGTGGCCGCGATGTCGATTCCGGTCTTCTGGTACATGCTCTTCGACGAGCGCTCGCTCAGGCCCGGGCCGGTTCCCGACGACCCGACCCGCTCGTACCTCCACATGACCGCCCTCACCACCGACGCCCTTGTTCGGGCCGAGCGCCGGTGGCCGGAAGTGTGCTGGGTACTCGGCCGGGCCGTCGAACCGCTGTTCCGCACCTGGGTCACGTTCGTCCGCACGCACGCCAAAGCCTACGTCCACTGCGAGACGGCCGAGCGGGCGCGGACGTTCAAGGCCGAACAGGCGTTCGAGGAGGAACTGCGGAACTGCCTCGACGCCTTCAAGCACGTCCCGGCGCCGGGCGGTGGCGCCATCAACCTGAACCGGTGGTGGCGGCTCCTGCTCGAACAGGCCGCGGTCGAAGTGGTCGCCGGCGACCTCCGACCGATGGGCAACGTCAGTTATTGCGGGTTCGCCTCCCAGTTCCCCGTGCCCTGGAGCCAGAACTTGCGTGACGGGTGCGGGGCGCTCCGCGCGGAACTGCGTTGCGCACCGGCCGCGGGGCACGAACCGGACGACATTCGCGATTACCTCGATCGGTGGGGCGGGGTGTCGGAGTTCCGCGCCGCGAAGTGCCGCTGCGGCGCAGAGCTGTTCCGACTCGCGTACCACGAGTCCGGGGCGCAGCGGACGTGTAGCTCGTGCGGGGTCGAGCACCTCATCTGTGATAGCGAGGAGTTCCGGGCCGAGCCGGCGGACTGGTCGTGTGCCGCGTGCGGGTGCCGCTTCGCCAACCTCGGGGTCGGGTTCCGCGTCGCGCGCGACGGCCGGGTGCGGGGACTGGCGATCGGGCAGCGGTGCGGGCGGTGCGGTAGAATGGATCGCTGTACCGGCTGGGAAACCGCTGGCGGCCCGGAGCTGTTCGAGCGAGTGTAACGAGAACACACCATGACTGACGAATTCGATGACGACGATGAGGACGGCTACCGCCCGCCGAAGCCGTGGCCGTTCTGGGTCTCGCTGGGCCTCTGGGGGCTGCCCGGGCGCGGGGCGGCGTGGGGGTTCTTCTGGTTCTGTCTGCTCCTTGTGGTCGGTGGGGCGGTCGGCGGGTTCTTCTTCTGGCCGGCGTTCTTCGGCGTCGGGTTCGTGTTCGCCGCCGTTTGGTACTACGCGGCCATCAAGTGGGTCGATCAGAACAGCGAGTGGCCGTGACGCGCCCGTTCCACTTTCCCCAACCGCCCAACCGGACTCACCAGACCGCCGGCGTGGCCCCGCAACCGGTTCTCCGATGGACGCCGGGCCGCGCCGCGGGGTAAAACGATACCGGGACACGTGTTCGCGGAGGACGGCGAATGACACGGGTGGCGGCCTGGATAGCGCTGGCAACGGTCGCGGCGGGGGTCGTCGGGTGCGGGCCGGGAAAGGAACTGCCCGCCGACATTCCCAAGTCTGACGATGCCGGCCCCAAACCGGTCGTGGTGCCGAAGCAGTCCGACCCGGCCGCGAAGGAGTACATCGACAAGGCTGTGAAGGCGTTCGCCGGCGACAAGCCCGAACTGGTCGCCCGGGGCAAAGTGAGCCGACTCGCCCTCAAGGGGAAGATGCTCACCGTGGTCGAGAACCAGAGCCAGCCGCTTGAAACCACCCGCACCGTCGCCGCGGTGTGGCCGGACCGGTTCCACGGAATGAACGACCAGACCGTGCAGGGGAAGCGCGTGACCGTCGAGGCGTGGCTCCACCGCCCGAACCTCACCATCCGCAGCGGCGGGCAGGACTACGACCCGCCCAACCCCGTGGAGCTGGAACGCAACCTCGCCGCCGACACGGTCGCCCAACACTGGATGGCCCTGTTCCAGCCGCTCACCGACCCGAAGGTGGTCGTGTTCGACCTGCACCCCCATGTCGCGGAGCAGAAACAGGTTCAGATGGTCAAACTGGCGCTCGGGGATTACCCGGTGTTCCAGCTCACCTTCGACGCCGAGCCCGGCAAGCCGCCGGTGCTGCTGCGGGTCGCATACACGGTTCGTGAAATGGGCGTGGACCGCAAGAAGCAGTGGACGATGATCGAACACAACCCCGGCCCGGACGGGCTATTGCTCCCCGGGCGGATGGAGTGCCGACACGATAACAAGGTGGTCGAAGAGTGGGCCGCGGAGAAATGGGAGTTCCCGGCGAAGATCGAAGACGCGGAATTTAGCCCGCCGCGGAAGTAATACGTGCTTCGGCGGCGCAAACGCAGCCCTGGTAACGACTTACTTTGCGCGGTTTTCTATTGCTGTACGCGAAGTTCCGAAGTAATCTTAACTCGGTAACAACAACGGCGGTTTCGCCGTTTTGGAACCGTTTGCCGACCATCCCGCCAGACCTCCCACACCTTCCTCGGGAGCCGTTCGACCCATGCTCAGCATTCCCTTCGGCCGCGTCCGACTTTGCGACGGTGTTTCCCGCCGGAACTTCCTGCGCGTCGGGGCGCTCTCGTTCGGGGCGTTCAACCTGACACTCGCGGACGTGTTCCGCGCCGAGGCCGCGTCCAAGAAGAACGACCCGCTCGGCCGAACGCGGCACAAGGCGATCATCAACATCTTCCTCGGCGGCGGCCCGCCCCACCAGGACATGTGGGAAATCAAAACGGAAGCCCCGAAGGAAATTCGCGGCGAGTTCAAGCCGATCGCCACGAAAGTGCCCGGCGTGCAGATCGGCGAGGTATTCACCCGCATCGCGGGGATGGCCGACAAGTTCGCGTTCATCCGCTCGCTTGTCGGCGCCCGCGACAGCCACGACGCGGTGCAATGCACCACCGGCTTCACGAAGGCGTCGCTGGCCCCCATCGGCGGGCGGCCGAGCATCGGCAGCGCACTGTGGAAGCTCCAGGGCAGCGTCGATCCGAGCGTTCCGCCGTTCGTGGGCCTCGCGGAGAAGACGCAGCACGGCCCGTGGAGCGATTCGGGCCAAACCGGGTTCCTCGGCAGCACTTACTCGCCGTTCAAGCCGAGCGGCCCGGACATGGCCAATATGGTCATCAACGCCGCGAACAAGGACCATCTGCCGGATCGCAAGAAGCTGCTCGCGAGCTTCGACGACATGAAGCGCGCCGCGGACCACGCCGGCGGCATCGCGAGCGCCGACGCGGCCACCGAACGCGCCTTCGACGTGCTGACCTCGAACAAACTGGTGGAGGCGCTCGACCTGTCGAAGGAACCGCGAAAGGTCCGCGAGCGCTACGGCGACGGGAAGCCGTACAAGTTCCAGTACGACGGCGCCCCGACAGTCAACGAACACCTGCTCCTGGCCCGGCGGCTGGTCGAAGCCGGTGCGCGGGTCGTCACCCTCTCCTTCGGCCGGTGGGACAGCCACGGCAAGAACTTCGACCTCGTCCGCGACCACGGCGGGAAACTCGACCAGTGCCTGACGGCGCTCGTCGAAGACCTCGACGTTCGCGGGATGCTCGATGACACGACCGTCATCGCCTGGGGCGAGTTCGGCCGCACGCCGACCGTGAACAAGGAAGCCGGGCGCGACCACTGGCCGCAGGTCAGTTGCGCGATCCTCGCCGGCGGCGGGATGAAGACCGGCCAGGCCATTGGCAGCACCGACCGCAACGGCGGGCAGGCGAAGGACCGTCCGGTGGGCTTCAACGACATCTTCGCGACGCTGTACCACAACATGGGCCTGAACCCCGAAACGACAACGATCACCGACCCGACCGGCCGCCCGCAGTACGTGGCCGAGGGCAAGGCGCTGCCAGAATTGATCTGACCGCCGCTCGCGGCGTCAGTGGCGAACGGCGCGGCGTCAGCCCGCCGAGTTTTCGCATGAACAGGGGGGCGAAAGCCCCCCTGTTTGCGTTCGTGGAGATCGGCACATGAGTGAACAACAAGCACTCGTTCACCTCCCGTGTGCGTGCAACAGCAAGGTGCTCATCATGTGTCCGGCACATCGTGTTGGGAAGACGATTTCCTGTCCCTACAGCGGCACGAGAATGCTCGTTCAGGGTGAGTCACCCTTCGGTGCGAGCGAGTGGGAGACCATTTCTTCGCGTCGCCTACTCTACAAAGCTGTCCAGGAAATCGACCTCGAACTCTCAGAGCGGAAAGCTCGACTGTTTGCGTGCGGGGTCGCGCGTTGCGCGTTGAACTAGCAAGAGGATTACGGCTTCCGCTTGGCCATCGAATGTGGCGAGGCACTTGCCGACGGACAGCCACCGCCGGTGTCCCCGGAGATCGCACGGATCGGTCTGGAACCAGTAAGGATCGTGGGTAGCCTTGGGCTGGAGTACGGAGTCGCGTTGAGATGTCTTGAGACCCCCGTATCACGACGGCCGACCTTCGCGGGGCACGAGCACGGGTACGAGGCCCCCGAAATGGCCGTCTTCCGCGACCTCGTCCCCAACCCGTTCCTCCCGCTCGCCTGGAATCCCGACTGGTTCACTTCGACCGTTCGCGACCTCGCGAAGCACATCTATACCGCGCACGAGTTCTACTCGATGCCGATCCTGGCCGACGCGCTCCAGGACGCGGATTGCGACGACGAGCAGATCCTCGGCCACTGCCGCGGGGACCGGCTCCATGCCCGCGGGTGCTGGGTGCTCGACGCGATTCTGGGGAAGACGTGACCGCCGCGCCTCACGCATTGTCCGCGGCGGTGTCGGACGAGCCGCCCGGCGCCGGCCCGCCCTTGCCCCAGGTCCAGCCGCTCACCTCCGGCATGTCGGTGCCGTGTTCGCGGACGTAGGCCCGGTGTTCGGCATGCTTGGCGTGCATCAGCTCCTTCACCTTCGCGGCGCGCCCGGCGAGGCCCGGCGTTCGCTCGATCACGTCGATCACCAGTTTGAACCGGTCGGTCTCGTTCAACACGCACATATCAAATGGCGTCGTGGTCGTGCCCTCTTCCTTGTACCCGCGGACGTGCAGGTTCTTGTGGTTCGTCCGCCGGTAGGTGAGCCGGTGAATGCCCCACGGGTAGCCGTGGAAGTTGAAGATGATCGGCTTGTCTTTGGTAAAGAGGGCGTCGAACGCCTCGTCGGGCAACCCGTGCGGGTGTTCCTTCGGCGGTTGAAGTTTCATCAGGTCGACGACGTTTACCACGCGCACCTTCAGGTCCGGGACGTGCTGCCGCAACAGGTCCGCGGCGGCGAGCGTCTCCATCGTCGGCACGTCGCCGCAGCACGCCAGCACTACGTCCGGTTCACTGCCGCCGGCGGAGGACGCCCACTCCCAGATGCCTACACCCGCGGCGCAGTGCTTTTCGGCCTCGGCCATCGTGAGCCACTGCGGCCCCGGCTGCTTGCCGGCGACGACCACGTTCACGTAGTTGCGGCTCCGCAGGCAGTGGTCGGTGATGGAGAGCAGACAGTTCGCGTCCGGCGGCAGATAAACGCGAATCACCTCCGCCTTCTTGTTGACGACGTGATCGATGAATCCTGGATCTTGATGACTGAATCCATTATGATCCTGGCGCCACACGTGCGAACTGAGGAGATAATTGAGGCTCGCGATCGGCTTGCGCCACGGAATATGATTACACACCTTTAACCACTTCGCGTGCTGATTAAACATCGAATCAATGATGTGGATAAACGCTTCATAACAACTGAAGAACCCGTGCCGGCCGGTAAGGAGATACCCTTCGAGCCACCCCTGGCACTGGTGTTCGCTGAGCACTTCCAGAACGCGCCCGTCGGGTGAAAGGTGATCGTCGCCCGGAATGATTTCGGCCGCGTAGCAGCGGTTCGTCACTTCGAGTACATCCTGCCAGCGGTTCGACGCGAGTTCGTCGGGGCTGAACAACCGAAAGTTCTTCGCCTCGAGGTTCAGTTTCATTACATCCCGCAGGAACCTTCCTTGCTCGCGGGTGGATTCCGCGGTGGCCGCGCCCGGGCGCTCGATCTTCACCGCGTACTGCCGGAAGTCGGGTAACTTCAGGTCGCGGAGGAGCGCCCCGCCGTTGGCGTGCGGGTTCGCGCCCATCCGCTTCGTGCCCTTCGGCGCGAGTTCCGCGAGTTCGGGCTTGAGCGTGCCGCCGGCGTCGAACAGCTCCTCCGGTCGGTACGACTTCATCCACCCTTCGAGGACGTGCCGGTGCGATTCGCTCGCCGCGTCCGACATCGGAACCTGGTGACTGCGCCACGAGTCTTCGCACTTTTTCCCGTCGATTTCCTTCGGGCACGTCCAGCCTTTGGGCGTGCGCAGCACGATCATCGGCCACCGCGGGCGCTTGCGGAAGCCGTTCGTTCGGGTCTCGGTTTGAATGCGCTGGATTTCGTCGAGACAAGCGTCGAGCGCGGCGGCCATTTGCTGGTGAACCGCCAGCGGGTCGTGCCCGGTGACGAAGTGCGGGGCGTACCCGTAGCCCTCCATCAGTTTCCACAACTCGTCCTCCGGGATGCGCGCGAGAAAGCACGGGTTGGCGATCTTGTAGACGTTGAGGTGCAGGATTGGCAGCACCGCGCCGTCGCGGGCGGGGTTCAAGAACTTGTTGGAGTGCCACGCGGTCGCGAGCGGCCCGGTTTCGGCCTCGCCGTCGCCCACGACACACGCCGCGATCAGGTCCGGGTTGTCGAACACCGCGCCGTAAGCGTGTGAGAGCGCGTAGCCGAGTTCGCCGCCCTCGTGGACGCTGCCGGGCGTCTCCGGCGCGACGTGACTCGGGATCCCGCCGGGGAAGCTGAACTGCTTGAACAGCTTCTGCATCCCGGCCGCGTCTTGCGTGATGTGTGGATAGTATTCGCTATAGGTTCCTTCCAGATAGACGTTCGCAACGAGACCCGGGCCGCCGTGACCGGGGCCACAAATATAGAGAACGTTCAGATCGCGTTCGTTAATCACACGATTGAGATGAACATAGATCAAATTGAGACCGGGCGTTGTACCCCAGTGTCCGAGTAGCCGCGGCTTGACGTGTTCCTTGCGGAGCGGCTCGCGCAGGAGCGGGTTGCCCATCAGATAGATCTGGCCGACCGACAGGTAGTTCGCGGCCCGCCAGTAGGCGTCCATCTTCGCCAGGAGGGCTTCGGAGATTGCTTCAGCCATTGGCGGACACTCCTGGTTGGGCGGACGGATTCACGAACCGCATCACCGCGCGGGCGATCACCGCTTCTTCGTTCGTGCGGATGACCCGCACCGCGACCGGGGTTCCGTCCGCGGAAATCACCCCCGCGTTCGCGGCGTTCCGCTCCGTGGCGAGTTGTACGCCGAGGAAGCCCAACCCGTCGCAAACGCGCGCGCGGATCTCCGGGGCGTTCTCGCCGATCCCGCCGGCGAAGACGAGCGTATCAAGTCCGCCGAGCGCTGCGGCGAGCGCGCCGATGAATTTCCGCGTCTGGTAACAGAACACCGCGACCGCTTCGGCCGCTCGCGGGTCGGTCGCCTCGCGCGCGAGCAGGTCGCGCACGTCCGCGCTGGTTTCCGAAATGCCGAGCAAGCCGCTTTCGCGGTTCACGAGCCGGTCGAGTTGCTCCGCGTTCAGCTTCTCGGTGCGCAAGAGGTGGATCAGCACGCCGGGGTCGAGGTCGCCGGTGCGCGTGCCCATCACGAGGCCGCCGGCAGGTGTGAACCCCATCGTCGTATCGATGCAGGTTCCGTTGTAAACGGCCGCGAGGCTCGCCCCGGAGCCGAGGTGTGCCAGAACGACGCGCCCGCGTGCCACTTCCGCCCCCGCGCCGCGCGCGAGTTCGCTCATCAGGTATTCGTAGGAGAGACCGTGGAACCCGTACCGGCGCAGCCCGAAGCGCCGCGGGAGCGCGAGCGTTCGCGCGACGGCGGGCAGGTCGCGGTGGAACGCGGTGTCGAAGCACGCGACCTGTGGCACCCCGGGGCATTCGGCCGCGAGTGCCCGGATGAGTTCGATTTCCGCCGGGAGGTGTGTCGGGTCAAGCGCCTTGAGCGCTTCGAGATCGCGCAGCAGTTCGGGTGTGACGAGCGCCGGGGCGGAGTGGTTCGGGCCGCCGTGAACGAGCCGGTGCCCGATCCCGGCGAGGCCGGCGCTCGCGTGGTGCGTCGCGAGCCATTTCCGTAGCGCCGCGGCCGTTTCGCGTGGGGATTTCGCGGAAACGCGGTCGTCGGTGCCGGGGGCGACGAGCCGCGCCTCCGCGGTGCCGACGCGCTCGATCCTGCCGCGAACGACCTCCTGCGGCGGGTCGGCGGCGCGGAACACCGCGAACTTCACACTCGACGAGCCGCCGTTGATCGCGAGCAGTTCGGCTCCGCCGGCGGGGTGTCGGTCCTGGGTCATTTGAAGGTCCGCGTGCGAGGGGCGGCGCTATTCTAGGCCGCGCTCCTCGCACGCGGGCCGCTACTTCTTCAATCGCGCCAGCGCGGCTTTGGCCTCTTCGGCCGGGCGCCCGCTCGTCGCGGCGATTCCCTCAAGCACTTTGCGCGCCTCCGCGGTGCCGATTTCCTCCAGCGCCTGCACCGCGCGGAACAGCCGCAGTTGGTCCGGGATCATCCCGTGCCCGGGGACGTACAGCCCCTTGCCGTCGATGCGGCCGAGCAATTCGCGGGCGCGGTCGCGCACTTCGGGGTCGTCCGAGGTCATCGCGGCCCGGAGTGCCGGGCGCGCCCGGATGCCCTGGGCCATCAGTTCGCGCGACGCCCGTTCGCGCAGACTGAACGTCTCCGAGCCGAGGTCCGCGATCCACTCCTTCACCTTCTTCTCGTTGGCGAGTTGCTCCTTCAAGGCCAGCGCCACCTGTTCCGCACCGCGATCGCCGGCCGCGGCCACCATCTTCACTGCCGGGTAGCCGACATCGGCCCTGAAGTCGCCCAGATTGGCCACCGCGGCGAGCAGTTCCGACGCCTTCGGCGGCGGTAGGTTCGCGCGGAATGTGGTGTCCCATACGGTCACCGCTTCTTCCGCGCCGGCGGAAGCGACCCGCGAGCCGTTCAGGAACACGCACAGGCGCGCCGTGCCCCCATACCCGGTGGTGAAGGTGCGCACGAGGCCGCGGGTCGCGATCTCCCACACCTCGACGCGCCCGGACATCCCGCCGGAACCGACGACGAGCAGCCGGCTGTCCGGGCTGAACGTCGCGTGGTGGACCGGCCCGTGGTCGATAAACCGCTCGCACTGGAACAGCGGCGCGCGGGGGTCGTTGTTGTCCTTCCCGTCGGCGGCATCGAACACGAGCAGTTGTGCGGACGAGACCGCGGTGAGCAACTTGCCGTCCGGGCTGAAGGTGACCGCGCCCTTCTGCCCGCGCGCGATCCGCGCCTTCCACACCTCGCGCACCTCGTCCGCGCCGCTCACGTCCCACACGCGCAAGAACGGGTCGCGGCCGAGGACGCCCAACCGGTCGCCGGCGGGGTTGAAGCCGAGCGCAAAGACGGTGGTCGTGGTGATCGGCAGTTCGTGGCGCGCGGTGTCGGCGGTGTCGGCAACGAACACCTTCCCGCCGTCGATGGCCCACGCGACCCGTTTGCCGCGCGCGGACACCGCGACCGCCTTCGCCCCGGCGCTGTCCTTGAACTGGCGAGCGGGCTTCGCCGGGAACGGCTGCGACGGGTCGAAGGGCGCGTACACCAGTACCGCGTCCGGGGTCGCGACGACGAGCGTTTCGCCGTCGGCCGCCGCCGCGACCGCGCGCCCGGGGAGCGTGCCCACGACCTTCGCGCCCGGTTCGCCGATCGTCCAGTGGTACGCGGTGTCGGTACTCAGCATGAAGAGTTCGCGCCCGGTCGCGGAGCCGACGAGTAGCGCCGGTTCGGCGTAGCCGTCGTTCTCCGCGTGCAACTGCGTGCCGGTCGTGAGGTCGTAGAGCCGGACGCGCAGCCCGCTGCCGGTAGCGGCCAGCTTCGTGCCGTCGGGCGACACCGCGAACTCGCCGGCGATGCCCTTCACGCGGCCCGCCCACCGCTTTTTCGCGAGGTCGTACACGCCCGCCTCGGAACCGTTGCCGCACGCCAGCGAATCGGGGCCGATCCACGCGTTCGGCAGGTTGAACCCGGCGATCTCCGCGACCGGTTTCTCTTTGCCGATCTCGAACACGCGAATCGTGTCTGTGCCGTCGAGCGTGTGCGAGCCGACCGCGAGCCGCGAACCGTCGGGGCTGTACGCCAGGCCCATAATCGCCCCGGCTTGCTTCAGCGCGAACGTCGGCTTGCCGCCGGTGACGAGGTGAACGGCGACGTGGCCCCGCGCGTCGCCGACCGCGATGGCCTTGCCGCCGGGGTGGAACGAGAACAGGTGCGCGCCCGTGAGTTCGAGCTTCGGCAGGTCGTCGGCAACTTCGGTAATCACCGCGTTGCCGGCGAAGTCGGAGGTGACCATGTACGCCCCGTCGGCGGAGAACTCGAACCGGAACCGGTTGATGAACGGGGCGGAACCGGTTTCGCGCAGGGTGGCCGCGTCGAGGAACCGGACGAGGCCGTCGGAGCCGAACTGCGCCGCGAGCCGCTTGCCGCCGTGCGTGAGCTTCAGCGCGGTGACGCTCGTGCCCGGTTTTTGCAGCATCTGTAACTGCTCGCCGGTGGCGACCGACCAGACGCGCAGGGTGCCGTCGTCGCCTCCGGTGATGAACGTCTTTCCGTCCGGGGTGAAGCAGACGCACGTCGGCTTGGCGGCGTGGCGCAGCCGCGTCTGACCCAGGCGCGCGACTGCGTCGGTGGGCAGCGGCGCGGGGGGCGGCTTCGCCGGCGGCTCGGCCGCCGGGCCGCTCGCGCCCGTCAACAGCAGCACCCACACCGCGACCCGATGCCCGACGGACATACCCCGGCCCTCGCAGAGTTCCCGGCGCACGGTGCTCGCGCCGCAACACCAAGTAGACGCCCCGCACCGCCCGCGCTCACTCGAAATCCTCTCACGAGTTGTTGAGGAGTTGCCGGCCGTTCCGTTCGCCGCGAGAGGTCCGGGAAGTGTTGGCCCGGCGCAGGAAATGTGCGCCGGGCCGGGTTGGGGGTCGAGGGGCGCCGTTATGTTCACGGACTTGTGGCCGGGGGAAGTTTCACCTCACGCGACACCGGCGCGACCGGCCAGCGACGGCGCGGGCCGAATTTCTCGGGGTAGGGGATGCCAAAATCTTCCAGATCACGGTAGGCGTTCATCCGTTCGTGGTAAGGGATGGACATGTATGCCGGTAATTTCTCTCCGGCACCCGGCGGAAGTTTCGGAACAATCTGTGCCCTTCAGGCAGCGGGGAAACTCGCCCGTTAGGCGCTTCTTGATGCAGATCGGATCGCAGATGTCCTCATTACGAGCCGGATTCGACGAATCTTTGACGAAACTCCAACCGCTGCTGAGAGCCGGGGTGTTGGCCCCGGCCGTGATTCCCGTATTTGAGTCGAACCGTTTCCACCGCATGTTCGACTCTGGAGTCATCGCGTCGGGTTATCCAAATTATACCCCGGCGCGAAAGAGGTCGCGTCCCCGACTGGGGTTGGCCGCCTTGGCCGCCTTGGCCGCCTTGAGCGAAAAGCCCTAGGAAAACGCACTTTTCGCAAGGCGGCCAGTTGGCCGCCTTCAACCAAGACGGCCAACTCGAGGGTCGCAACTACGCGACTCTTTCGCCGGACGCGGTTGCGCTGCCGGCGCGCGCGAAACCGCCGGCGGAAGAGAACCTTGTCGCTTGGCAAACGCCCGAACCGCCGGTTACGTTAGTAGTTGGGGCGGTTCGGTTCGAGCTTCAGCGTGGGAGGTCCGGGATGACGCACTTCCGAAGCCATCGTTGGGCGGGCGCGGTTCTGACGGCGACCGCATTGTTCGTCGCGACCCTCGCGGCCCAACCCAACCAACCCGACCCGGTCGAACAGGCCAAGGCCCGGCAGAAGATCGCCGACCAGAAGGCCGAAGCGGCTGTGACCGAGGCGATGCAGAACGCCGATCGGGCGCTGAAGAACGGTAACTCCGCGAAGGCCGCACAAATCCTCAGAGCGGCGCTTCTCGACATCGACAAGGCCGCCGCGATCAGCGGCGAGGCTCGCAAGTCGCTCACGACCACGCTCCAGGCGAAAATCGCCGCCGCGGAGGGCCGCCCGGTCGCGGCCCCGGCGCCCGCGAAGCTCGACCCGAAAGCGGCCGAGGTGAAGGCGCTCCAGAAGGACAAGATCGACACCTACATCGCGCAACTGAAAGAGGTGAACGCCGGGATCGAGCGCGTGAAGGACGCGCAGGCCCGCGGCGACACGAATGGCGCCAACGCCGAGATCGCCAAGCTCGCCGCCGCGTACCCCAACAACCCCGCGGTCATCACCCTGAATCAATCCGGCACCATCAAGGGTCGGCTCGACGACGCGATCGCGTTTCAGAAGATGCAAAACGACCGGATGTTCGCCATCCAGAAGGGGCTGAACGAATCGTCGCTGCCCGCGATCCGCGACGTGGAGTTCCCCAAGAACTGGAAGGAGATATCAGATCGGCGGCTGAAGAAGGTCGAGATGTCCACGAAGGAGAAGCAGATCATCGAGGCGCTGGACAAGCCGGTGTCGGTGGCGTTCAACGAGCGGCCCCTGGAAGAAGCCCTCCAGGACATCTCGAACATGCTCGACCAGCCACTGTTGATCGACAAGAAGTCGCTCGAAGACTTGCTCATCGATCTCAAGAAGGGCGTGTCGCTGAACGCGAAGGGGCTGTCCGCGCGCACCGTGCTGCGGTCGGTCCTCTCGGCTTCGGGGCTGACGTTCGTCGTGAAGGACGAGACGATTCAGATCGTGACGATCGACAAGGCCAAGACGATGCTCACGACCCGCGTCTACTACATCGGCGACATCGTCAACGGCACCGGCACGTTCGGCGATTTCCGCTGGGGGCCGGCGCTGAACCTGATTCAGTCGATGGAGAACGCGCGGGGAATTCAGGAAACGATTATCAAGTCGATCGACCCGCTCTCGTGGCGGGACAACAACGGCCCCGGCTCGGTGGTGTTCGACGCGGCGAGTATGTCGCTGATCGTCCGCGCCCCGACTGAGGTTCACCTGTCGCTGAGCAAGGCCTTCGGCCCCGGGCGGTGAGTTGGGAGTGAGCAGTGGGCAGTGGGCAGTGGACAGCGAAGATGAGGGAACGTACCCTTGCCTTCACTGCCCACTATCCACTGCCTACTGCCCACTCTCGGCTGTCATGTCGCGATTCTTCCCCACCCCGGACGAGTGCGGGCACCACACGATCTTCGGCGCGGTGCCGATCCGCACGTTCGCCGGCGACCACGTGCAACTGTCGCTCGTCGATGTGCCCGCGGGCGGGGTGATCGACTGGCACAGTCACCCGAACGAGCAAACCGGGATGGTGACCGCGGGGGAACTGACGTTCTTCATCGGTGACGAGGAGAAGACACTCGTCGCCGGCGAGTTCTACTTCATTCCCGGCGGAGTGCGGCACCGCGTCGCGGCGACCAACGGCCCCGCCCAGGCGCTCGACGTGTTCTACCCGATCCGGGAGGAATACCGCTGAGGCGAACGGCCGGTGTGAGCCGGCCGGTGTCTTGCGACTCGAAGCACCGGCCGGCTCACACCGGCCATGCGCCTACGCCCGGCTGAACGCCGGCTTCGCCCCGTCCTTCGCCTCGGTCGCTTCCTCCGCCAGTTCCTCGGTCGGCACCGGTGGTGCGGTCGGGTTCCGCAGGCGCTCCACGAACGCGGCCATGCGGCCCAGCCCCTCGCGCAACCGGCCGTCGTCGGCCGCAAAGCTGACGCGCACGTGTCCCGATCCGCTCGGCCCGAACGCAACTCCCGGCCCGACCAGCACGCGGTCTTCCTTCAATAAGCGCTCGGCGAACGCGCGCCCATCCAAACCGAGTGACGACACCGGCACCCAGGCGAAGTACCCGCCGCCGGGCAGTTCCGGTTCCAGGCCCATCGTGCGGAGCCGGTCCATCGCGTACTGCCGCTTCGCCCGGAAACGGTCGAGCGTGTCGGATTGAAGCGGTTCGGACAGCAGTCGCGCCGCGGCCTGCTGACACACCGGCGGCACGTACGGCACGGTCAGATTGGCGGTGAGCTGGCACGCACGAACCAGATGGCGCGGTCCCGCGAGCCACCCGACGCGCATTCCAGGCTGTCCGAACTCCTGCGACACCGAACCCGCGCTGAGGGTCAATCGGTCGGCCCCGAGCATCGTCGCAAGGGAGCGCGGGCGCTCGCCGTAACGGAACGCGGCGAACGACTCGTCGAGGTACACGAGGACGCCGTAACCGCCGGCGATCCACGCGATGTGTTCCAGGTCTTCGGGCGCCAGACAGCCGCCGGCGGGGCTGCCGGGGTCGCTGAGGACGAGCATCTTCGCCCCGCGCATCGCGCGCTCGAAGTCCGCGGCAATGTACCGGCACCGGCCGTCCTCGGTCCACGTCGGCACCCACCGCACCTTCGCGTGCCGCGACTTCGCGCCGAGCGCGAACAGCGGCGACGAAGGATCGAACAGAACAACCCGGTCGCCGGGGTTGACGAACGCATCGAGCGCCGCGGTGTAAGCACCGGTGGCGCCGTGGGTCGCGAGGATGTCGGTATCGGGGTTCAGCCCGCGCCCCAGCTGCCGGTAGCGCTCCGCAACAGCCTGCCGCAGTTCCGGCAGCGTGACCGGGACGCGCCCCGGCGCGGTGAACGAGTCCGTGCGCCCGACGCTCACCGCCCCGCGGGCCGGCGGCGCGTCGGGGGTGGGCTGGTTCAGGTCGAGTACGTCCGGCCCCGGCGCGTGCGGCACAAAAGCGGAATCGAGCAGTTCATCCAGCGGCGCATTCAGAACGCGATCGGAGTAATATCGGAGGTACGCGGTGCCGCCGTCGGTGAGCCGCCGCGCCCGCCGGGTGAACCCCGCGAGCCGCGTGCGGACGAGCAGTTTCGTGAGCCAGAACGGGATCGCCACGATGTCGCCTCCGTGCGTAAGGGCGCGAGATTGTGCCAGAACGCGCCGGCGGTTGTAAAGCCCGGCTCGCTGCACTCAATTCAACAACTGAATGACGGGGCTCGCACCCAAACGTGGATTGGTCGTGCTGAGGGCGGAAGGGGTGACCGGTGATGGAAGCGGAATGGCTGGCGTGCGAAGATCCGGGGTCGATGCTGTCGCTCCTACGGGAACAGGTGAGCGACCGGAAGATGCGTCTGTTCGGCTGTGCGTGTTACCGAAGCCTGTGGGCGAAAGTTCGAGTCGCGGAGATCCGATGGGATGTCCTACGGGCAAACGAGGCCTACGCTGACGGGGCGATCAGCAAGCAGGCATTCAAGTTAGCCCGGAAGCGACTTCCCGACTGGGACGGTCCGCACGTCTCGGGTCAAGCCTGGGAGGTCGCCGGGATGTCATCCCGACAGTGCCTCGACGAAACCTCTGTTCCCGGCCGACCGGTCACGCGAGAACGCCCGGAGGAACTCCCCGTTCAAGTGTGGATCCTCCGCTGCATCTTCGGCAACCCGTTCCGCCCGGTCACGTTTGATCCCGCGTGGAACACCGATACGGTTCTGACACTCGCGAAGCAGATGTACGAGTCCCGCGAGTTCAGCGCGATGCCGATCCTCGCGGATGCGCTCCAGGATGCTGGTTGCACGAACGAGAATGTGTTGAACCACTGCCGCGATGTCACCGCCCACCACGTCCGCGGGTGCTGGGTCGTCGATGGGATTCTTGGCAAGAAATAGGGAAGCCCCGCGCCGGACCGCGGCTCTATGCTTGTGAACGGCCCACGGAACTCCGCCAATGGCACGCGAATCGACAAGCGCGATCCTCGACCCGCTCCGCCGGCTCATCACCCGGCAGCACGGTAGCGCGCTTTCGGACGCGGCACTGCTCGACAACTTCGTTGCGCGCCGCGACGAGCCGTCGTTCGAGGTACTCGTCTGGCGGCACGGGGCGATGGTACTCGCGGTGTGCAAGCGTGTCCTGCGCGACGCACACGAGGCAGAAGACGCCTTTCAGGCGACGTTCCTGGTGTTCGCCCGCAAGGCCGCGAGCATCGGGCGCGGGGAGTCGGTCGCGTCGTGGCTATACAAGGTCGCGTACCGCATCGCCCTGCGGCTCCGCGCCGCGGCGGCCAGGCGGGCCGGGTCTGGGGCACCGACCGACGAGATTCTCGCACCCGAACCCGCCGGCGGCACCGACTGGTACGACCTGCGGCTGGTGCTCGATGACGAAATCGCGCAGTTGCCGGAAAAGTATCGCGCGCCGTTTGTGTTGTGCTACCTCGAAGGCCGCACGAACGAGGAGGCCGCGGAGCAGCTCGGCTGCCCGAAAGGCACGGTGCTGTCGCGGCTGTCGCGCGGGCGCGAGCGGCTTCGCGCAAGGCTCGGGCGCCGCGGGATCGCGCTTTCTGCGACCGCGCTCGCCCTCACGCTTACCCAAAACGCGGCATCCGCGGCCGTTCCGGCGGCCCTCGTTTCGCCGACCGCGGCAGCCGCGGTGCCGTTCGCGGCCGGAAAAACTGTCGTTGGACTCGTCCCGGCACATGTGGCCGCTCTCACCGAAGGGGTGTTGAAAACCATGACGCTCGTCAAAATCAAGATCGCGGCCGCGGTGTTCGCGCTGGCCGTATTCGGAACCACCATCGCTGCCGCTGCTCGCGGTCCATCCCCTGACAGTTCGCCGACGAACTACGCGCCGGTTACCACAGCAGTGCCCACGCCGGCGGCCGAACCGAACGCGGCCCCGGCCGAGCAGCCCCGCGACCGCGAGCGGCCCGCCGCCCCGGCGCTCAGCGGAAAGGTCGTTTCGATCGCGAAGGACGGCAAGTCGTTTACCGTGGAAACGCCCCCGACCGAGCGCGGTGGCCCGTCGGGCAAAACGACCGTGAAGTTCGCGGAGAAGGCCGCGGTCACGTACAACGGTGTCGGGCCGAACGGAGCCGCGCCGACCGAGGGCTACCAGGCGAGCGTGTGGTTCGAGACGGACTCCAAGGACACGGCCGCGACCGTCGTGTTTACCGGGCCGGAGACCGCGCGCCGCGGGCCGGACCTGAGCGGGGTCGCGGTCTCGGTTGCCAAAGACGGCAAGTCCGTCGTACTCGAACCGCGCCCGGGCCGGCGCCCCGAACGCGGGGCGGAGCCGAAGCAAGAGACGGTGCCCTTCGACGACAAGACGGTGCTGGTGTTCTCGAACGTCGCCGCCGGCGAGGCGAAGGTCGCCGCCGGGTTGCCAGCGATGGTGTGGTTCGCCGACGACGGCAAGACCGCCGGGAAGGTGCAGTTCAGCGGCACCGCGGAGGCCCGCGCCCGCGACGAGAAGGCGCCCGACTTCGCCGGGTCGGTGGCCCGCGCGGCGCCGGACGGCAAGTCGATCGTGGTCGAGGTTCCGCCCGCGGTCCGCGGCGAGGAACCCCGGCGCCTCATCTTCAAACTCGACAGTGCCGCGACGAGCTTCCAGAACGTCCCGCTCGACGGCGCGAAGATCGCACCGGGCTTGCAGGCCCAGGTTTGGCTCGCGGACGGGTCGAAGGTCGATGCCGCGAAGGTGCGGTTCACCGGCACCGTGCCCGACCGGTGGAAGACCGTGAACGGGAAAGTGGTCGCGGTCGCGAAGGACGGTTCGTCGGTCACGCTGGAAACGCCCCCGGCGGCCCGCGGCGAGGAACCGAAGCGGACCGAGGTGAAACTGACCGCCAAGACGAAGCTCGCGTTCTTCGGCGTCGGCCCGGGCGAGGCGAAGCCCGCCGAGGGGCTGCTGGCGCAGGTCCAGTTGCACGAGGGCTCGACCGACACCGCGGGGCAAGTCACGTTCGCCAAATCCGGCGACCGCGGGCGCTAACCCGTCGCGGCTCGGTAGCAGTAATCGAAGAGGAGTTGCCATTCGAGTTGCTGAACTCGCCTGGCCAACTCCTCTTCGGCACTTCCGCTATCGCGAACGCGCTCGCAGAAGTCCACGAACGCTTCTGGCGTTGTGAACGCGTAACCCACTTCCGACGTGCGCTCGCGCAGCAGCTTCAACACCGGGTGCGCCCCGACCCGGCGCCACCAGTACTTGCTGTTCCCCGCGTCCGGCTCGCGCCGGTGCATGATCGCGTGCCAGAAATCCCGATCTGGGTTCCCCTCGTCTTCCTGGCTGATCGCGTGCGACTCGTCGAGGTAATCGAACCGCAGCCACAGCCCCGCAGCGCACGCCGGCGGCACGAGCGCGCACGCGGTCTTGATCTTTGCTCGCAGGGCCGCGTCCGGCGCGCCGGGGCCGAGCGCCGGCGGGTGGCTAATCGCCAGCAGTTCGGCGACCGCGGGAGGGTAATCGGGCACGCGGAATCCTCTTCGGTTGGGCGGCTCGATGTTTGTTGTACACCGCCTACGGCGCTTGTCCGCGGGCGCGGCTCCGGGCACAATGGCGGCGTGCAGAAACCAAACTGTGCGGGGCACCCATGTCACCGGATCAGCAGGCACTGGAAGCGGCTCTCGTCGCGCACCCGGACGAGGTCGCGGCGCACTCGGCCTACGCGGATTACCTGGCCGAAGCCGGCGACCCGCGGGGCGAGTTCATCCAGACCCAACTGGCCCTCGAAGACCCCACCCGATCGAAAGCCGACCGCGACGCTCTCCGCCTGCGCGAAACGGCACTCTGGGAGGCCCACGGCACCGAGTGGATGGGCGAACTGGCGCGGTATCTGATCGGCGAGTGGAGCGGTGAGGACAAGCCGTACCACTTCCGGTTCGCGCGCGGGTGGCTCGACTTCGTCCGCACGCTCCCGGCACCAGTAGAGCTGGTCGCGGCGCTCACTCGGGCACCAGAGACACGGCTCCTGCGCCAGTTGGAAATCGTCTACGACATGCGGTACCATCCGTTCGAGTTCGACCAGTTCATCGAACAGATGAACGAGGTGTTACCGGACAACGAGCGACTCGACACGCAGACGTTCTACATGGGCGATCCGTGCTACCTGCTGCCCGAACTGATCGGGTCGCCGTACCTCACCAACCTCCGCGTCCTCAAGTACGGGTTCAGCGACGACCACAAGGACGGCCCGTCGCACAGCACGATGGTCGATCCGTTTGGCGGCACCACCGGGGCGCAGGTGGTCGATCTGCTCAAGAAGTGCCCGCGGCTGGAAGAACTGTACCTGAACACCGATCTGGTGAATGCCGAGGAGCTGTTCGCCTCGCCGCTGCTCGGCAACCTGCGCGTGCTTCAACTCTACTACGGTATGACGTACACCGCGTCCTATTACGCGGGACCGAGTCCCACCTCCACGGCGTTCGCCGTACTGGCCGCGAACCCGGCGCTCCAAGCGCTCACGACGCTCCGCGTTCACCCCGGGCGCGAGGGTGAAGTCACGCTCGGCGAATTCGACGCGCTGCTCAATTCGCCGAACCTGCCGGCACTCGAACATCTTCAGATCCACACCACGACGTTTGGAGACGAGGGTGCGAACCGCATCGTCGCCTCCGGCATATTGAAGCGGTTGAAGTCACTCGACATCGCGTTCGGCAACTTGACCGACGCCGGGGTTGGCGTACTGGCCGCGTGCCCCGACTTGAAGAGGCTCGAAGTACTGAACGTATCGCACAACGCGCTGACCGACGCGGGGTTGACGGCGCTGCAAGCAACCGGCGTGGTCGTTGTGGCCGACGACCAGCACGCCGCCGGCGATTATTACAGCAACTACAGCGTGGACTGGGAGTGACGCCACCCGCGAAGCCGCAAGCGGCTCGCGCTACGCGAGGATCTCCTTCACCACGTGCCCCTTCACGTCGGTCAGGCGCTCGTCCTTGCCGTTGTGACGGAACGTCAACTTCGTGTGGTCGAAGCCCAGGAGGTGCAGGATGGTCGCGTGGAAGTCGTGGACGTGGGCGCGGCCCTCGACGCCGTAGAGGCCGAATTCGTCGGTCTTGCCGTGGACGAACCCACCCTTCACCCCGCCCCCGGCCATCAGCATCGAGAACCCGTAGGGGTTGTGGTCGCGGCCGTTGGTGCCCTCGGTCATCGGGGTGCGGCCGAACTCGCCGCCCCAGATGACGAGCGTATCCTTCAGGAGATCGCGCTGCTTCAGGTCGCGAATCAGGGCCGCAGAGGGCTGGTCGGACCGCAGGCACATGCGCGTGTGGTTGCCTTCGAGGTCGGAGTGCGCGTCCCACTGGCTCCCGGCGCCGCAGTACACCTGCACGAACCGCACCCCGCGTTCCACCAACCGCCGGGCCAGCAAGCATCGCGTGCCGAACTCCGCGGTCTCCTTGCGGTTCATCCCGTAGGCTTCCTTCGTCTTGTCGCTCTCGTGCGAGAGGTCAACGGCATCCGGGGCTGACGCCTGCATTCGGAACGCGAGTTCGTAGGCGGCTTGTCTTGCATCGAGTTGCGTGTCACCGGGGCGCTCGCGGCGATGGATGTCGTTGAGTTCGCCGATCAGGCCGAGTTTCGCCTTCTGCCGCTCGGCGCCGATCTCCGCCGGCGTGTCGAGGTTCAAGATCGGCGCCGGGCCGCTGCGGAAGAACGTGCCCTGATAGGTCGCGGGCATGTACCCGGTGCCCCAGTTGCGCGCACCCCCGAACGGCTCGCCGCCGCCTTCGGCGAACACCACGAACCCCGGCAGGTTGCGGTTCACGCTGCCCAGTCCGTAGAGCGCCCACGAGCCGAGGCTCGGGCGCCCCGCGAGGATGCTCCCGGTGTTCATCTGGCACACGCTGCCGACGTGGTTCAGCCCGTCGGCCCAGCAGGCGCGGAGTACCGTGAGGTCGTCGGCACATTTCGCCAGATTCGGCAGCCAGTCACTGAAATCGAGTCCGCTCTTACCGTGTTTGGCGAACTTGCGCTTGCTCGCGAGCAGGTTGTTCCCGCCGGTGCCCATCGGCGTGATGACCCGGCCGAAGCTCGCGGGCAGCGGCTTGCCGTGCTGGCGGGTGAGTTCCGGTTTGGGGTCGCACAGATCGACGTGGCTCGGCCCGCCCTCCATGAACAGGAAGATGACGCGCTTGGCGGTCGCCGGGAACTCCGGTTCCTTCGGTGCGAGCGGATCGGCCGCGCGCGGCGCGTCGGAGGCACGGGCCTCTTCCGCCGCCAGAGCGGAGAGCGCCAGCGCGCCGAACCCGCCCCCGGCGGAGCGGAGGAAGTCGCGGCGCGACGAGAACAACGGAACGTGTGCCACTCGCGAAGTCACGAGCCTTCCTCCTTCTCCACTGACTTGAGACGCAGCCAAACGAATGTCCCAACCACTAAGCCCAACACAGCACCGGACACAAGCCCGCCCAGTGGATTGCCAAGAAGGGGCGGATCACTCGCGGGCCACGTGAGCAGCCAGTACAACCCACCAACCAAGAACCCCGAACAACCCAGCCAGTGGATAAACCGCCGGACACAGAGGCTGGGGTTATCCCGGCCCGGAACCACGATGACGGCGTGCCCTAGAACCGCGAGAACGCCCGCCGCGAACAGGAAGAAGAGGGCAAAGATGAGTTCTCCGCCCACCGCGCCACTCCCACCCCACATGGCTGTTCCTCAATCGACGTCCAGGAACTGTTCAGGTCGAGCAGCGTGCCGCAGGTTTGTCACAGCTTCACTTCTTCGCGGGCTTCAGTTCGACAGCCGCGGTCTTGCCGGCGGATACTTCCACGTCGGCCCGGAGGTTGCCGGCGCGGACCTGGTACTTCCCGGCCGGGACGTGGGCGATCGTCGCCTTCCCGTCCTTCGCCTCGCCCCGGAGGTCGAGCGAGAAGGCGAGCTGGCTGAGGAACCGCTCGTCCGGGGGCGGGGTGCCGAGATCGGTCGGTATGAGCCGAACGTCGCTCTCGCCGGGCGGCAGCTTGACCTCGACGGTTCCGACATTCTTCTCGTCCAGTTTCAGGTCCGCGGTCACCTTGCCGCCGGCGGCCACGGTTGTCCAGCCCCACGCACTCGGCCCGTCCTTGACCCGGGCGTGGACGAGATAACGACCGGGGGGCAGGTTGGTGAAGTCGAACAGCGCGTGGAATTTCTCGAACCGCACGGTCGCCGCTCGCGGCGCGAACGACATCGACCGGACGCCGCCGCCCGAGCCGTCGTCGCCGAACGCCGACCCGCCGGCCCCGTCGGAGATCACCTTCCCGTCGGTCGGGATCCCGACGTATCCGACCGTAACCGATTGCCCCTTCTTCAATGGGGGCGAAACGGTTCCCTGGATGAACGGTACATCCTCGTCGCCGGGCGCATCGGACAGCGACCGCTTGCGTTCGGCCATGAACGTTCCGGCCAGGTAGCTCTTCTCGGCGCCCGGCAGGCACAGGTAGACCTTCCCCGCGCGCTTGCCCTTCTCCACCTTGCCCAGCTCCAGCGTCAGGGCGTAACCCTCGTTGACGAAGGTCGGGACCGGTAAGCCGTCTTTCTCCTTCTTGGCGCCGATGTGCAGCGACGGGATGTCGTCGGTCCACTTCTGGCTCGGCCGGACGACCACTTTCAGCGCCTCGGGCGGAACCTCCTTGCCGTGGAGGAACACATCCACGCTCAGGTCGGCGAAGAAGTCCTTCCCCTGACGGAAGCTGAGCTTGTTCTCTTCCAGTTCGATGCGATCGGGTGTGAACGCCTTGCCCGCGAGCCGCCCGGCCGCCGGCGAAGAAGGGAACACGTGTTTGGCCGGGTCGAGTTCGTACGCGCTGCCGGTCGGGTCCGCGCCGGGCGGGGTGACGCCCGGTTGCGGCGCTGCTGGTCGTTGGTCGGGCGGCGAGGTTTCCGGGGTCGGCTTGGACCCGCACCCGACGAACGCGCCGAGCAACCCGACCAGCCCGACAATCCCCAGCAGGCGGCTGTGCGTCATGGAAGTTCCTTGGTGGGTCGATCGACGCGCACGAATCCGTTCAAATCCGATCATTCACGGGATCGGGGATCGCGACCACCTTGGGGCGTTGCTTCCCGAAGACCGCTTCAAGCAGCCCGATCGACAGGCCGACGGCGCACCCGATCGCGCTTCCCCACATCATCCCGTTCTGCGTCGATCGCACTGCCTCAGTAGCCGGATCATCGGCCATGCGGTGCCGACGAAGGTCACCATAAAGCCAGCCGATCGGCGCTCCCATACTCGTGGTCAGGAGCATCAGCGTGAGTACGACGACAACGACCCTGGTCCGCGGGTACCTCGTACCGATCGCCAATGCCCCGATTCCCATCACTCCGCCGACTGCGGTACCGACCACGACATTCGCAACACCTTGTTCGAGGTGGATTCGTCCTTCCCACCCGCCACCACCCTCGGCGCCGACCCACAACCACATCATGCCCGCGGAGATCCCGATCAGGGCACCAATCACGGCAAACACCGGCGGTCCGATCAACGCACTTCGCACATCCGGTGCGTTCCTGAAGTGCAGACGCATCAGGATCGCGCTGACGACGGCTACACCCAGGCACGTCAGAAGAATGTCCACGGTAACGGCTCGTCAATCCACGTACAGGAACTCGTTCAGGTTCAGGAGTGCGTGGCACAGGTCAATTACCGCTTCCGCTTCGGTGCCCTTGTGGCGCGTGAGGAACCCGAGCATCGCGGCACTCTCTTCGGAGGTCGGTGGTCGCCCGCACGCCAGCGCGAAGGCGCGGTCGATCACCTTCTCGCGGTCGGTGCCCACTTCCTTCGTGACGCGGGCCGCGAATGACTTCGCGATGCCCAGCACCACCGAATCGTTCAGCAGCGTGAGCGCCTGCGGGGCGGTGGTGGTGGTGAAGCGGCGGGCGCAGGTCTCATTGCGGTCGGGGGCGTCGAACAGCGTGAACAGCGGGTAGCGCAGGTTCCGCTTCACGAACACGTACACGCTGCGGCGGTTCCGCTCGGCCGGGTCCGCCGACGGCTTCCACGCGGGCGCGGTCTTCTGCAACTCCGCGGGCAGTTCCGGGAACACGCTCGGCCCGCCGGCCTTCGGGTTCAGTTGCCCCGACACCGCGAGCATCGCGTCGCGGAGCGCCTCGCCGTCGAGGCGCCTGCGCGGGTACTGCCACAGCAGTTTGTTTTCGCTGTCGGCCTTTGCGCCTTCTTCGGAGCCGCGAGCGCCCTGTCGGTATGCCGCAGAGGTGACGATGAGCCGGTGAATGTGCTTGAGGGACCAGGGCTGAGAAGAACCTAACCCCCCGGCCCCCTTCCCTAAGAAGGAAGGGGGAGTCAGAGAGCTTGACGGCGCGCGTTCGTCCTTTCCCGTTCGTCCGCGCTCTTGCTCCCCCTCTCCCCCCGGGGGGGGGGGTGGGGGGGGGGGGCTCTTCGGCTCCACCAGTTCGCTCGCCAACCAATCCAACAGCTCCGGGTGCGTCGGCTTGTCGCCGGCGGCGCCGAAGTCGCTCGCCGTGCGAACGATCCCGTAGCCGAAGTGCTGCTGCCAGAGCCGGTTGACGATCACCCGGGCCGTCAACGGGTTGTCTTTCGAGGCGATCCAGTTTGCGAGCGCCGATCGACGGCCGGGAGAGCCGTTGGCGGGCTTCGCGTCGGCGTCCTTGTCGGTAATCACGCCGATGTAGCCCGGAACGAGTTCCTCGCCGGGCTTGCGCCAGTCGCCGCGCTTCAGGAGCATCGTCGGCGGCGGGGTGGGCAGGTCCGTCATCACTTGCGCGCGGGGCGGGTCGGCCGGCTTCTCCTTCGTCAGTTGCGCGAGTTGCGCCTTCAGCGCGTCATACTGGTCCTTCTCTGCGCCCTTCAGAGTCTTCGACAGGTCGGCGGCGGCGCGTGAATACACCTGCCGCTCCACCATCGACCCGATCTGCTTCTCCAGCGGGGTGCGCTTTTCAAAGGGCACGTCGAGGAGTTTGGAATACTCCTCCGGGAACCGGCTCCGCTCCTTCGCCTGCGCCTTGAGGCGCGACGCGTCCTCGAACTTCGCCAGCGCGGTCCGCACCTCGCCCACCTTCGCCTCCCACGCGGCGAGCCGTTTCTCGTACCCGGCACGCTCGGTCGGCGAAACGATCGGCGCGTCCGTCGGCCAGAACCCGGCGAAGAACGCTTGCATTCGGAAATAGTCGCGCTGCGTAACGGGGTCGTACTTGTGATCGTGGCACCGGGCACAGCCGGCGGTCAGGCCCAAAAACGCCGCCGAGGTCGTGTCGGTGATGTCGGTGATGATCTCGTAGCGGCGCTGTTCGAGGTTCACCGCGTTGTACTCGTCCGGGTAGTGCCGGAGGAAACCGGTCGCGATGATCGCGTCGAAGTCGCCCGGGTACAGCTCGTCGCCGGCGATCTGCTCCTTTACGAAGCGGTCGTAGGGCTTGTCCGCGTTGAAACTCTTGATGACGTAGTCGCGGTAGCGCCACGCGAGCGGGCGCACGTCGTCGGCCTTGAACCCGTCGGTTTCGGCGAACCGGACCAGATCGAGCCAAAAGAGTGCCTGCCGCTCTCCGAACTGCGGACTCGCGAGCAACCGTTCGACGACCTTCTCGTAGGCGTCCTTCGACGTGTCCGCGACGAACGCTTCCACTTCGGCCGGGGTCGGGGGAAGGCCGATCAGGTCGAAGTAGACGCGCCGGATGAGCGTGCGCCGGTCGGCCTCGGGCGCGTAGGAGAGCTTCTGCTCGGCGAGCTTGGCGAGCAGGAACCGGTCAATTTCATTTGCGATTGGCGATTTGCGATTGGCGATTTCTGGAACTTTGGGGCGCGCAAACGCACGAAACGCCCAGTCGTCCGGCAGCGGGTCGGCCGGCGCGGCGGGTGTGGCGATGAGCAGAACGACGATGGCGGAAAAGCGGGGCAGCAGCCGCATCTCCGGCTCCTGGGTGGGAAGGTTCTACCAACGTCGATCTTACCCCATTGGCCCACAAGAGGAAACGGGAAAGGAACCGGTCTTTTCTTCGGACTCGTAGCCCGACTCTCCGAGTCGGGTAGGCAGGAGACCGACCGCTTTCGTAGCCTGACTCTCCGAGTCGGGTTCGGCCGTAGCCTGACTCTCCGAGTCGGGTTCTTCACCGCCTCCCGAAGAGAAGAACCCGACTCGGAGAGTCAGGCTACGGCCGAACCCAGACAATGTATAATTTTGTATAGTTTATTCATTGGGTGGGGTAGTGTTGGCCATCTTGGCCGCCTTGGCCGCCTTGAGCAAAATGCCCTGGAAAATCGCTCGTTTCTCAAGGCGGCCCGTTGGCCGCCTTGAACCCAAGATGGCCAACGGGAACGCGCACTTTCGCGCACTTCCACTAACAACACTCCAGCCGCGCGTCCCGCGATCGGGCACCCTTGCGAGTCGATAACACATGGCTCCACCAACCGTTTGCGTCGTCGGGTCGGCGAACCTCGACCTGAGCGCTTATGCGGACCGGCTCCCGGGGCCGGGCGAGACGGTCCACGCGCGGCGCTTCGCGACCGGCTTCGGCGGCAAGGGCGCGAATCAGGCGGTGATGGCCGCCCGGCTCGGGGCCGCGGTTCAGTTCGTCGCCCGCGTCGGAGACGATTCGTTCGGCCGCGACATGCTCGACCACTTTCGCGCCGAAGGGATCGACATTCGCCACGTCACCCGCACACCGGGCGTTTCGACCGGTACGGCGATGATTACCGTCGATGGGGAAGGGCGAAACACGATCGTGGTCGCACCCGGCGCGAACGGGCTTCTGACCGCGGCCGATGTGGAAGTGGCCCGCGGCGCGATCGAATCGGCCCGCGCCCTCGTGTGTCAGCAGGAGGTGCCCGCGGAGGCGAATTTGGCCGCGCTGCGGATCGCCTCGGCCGCGGGCGTTCCGGTGGTGTTCAACCCGGCTCCCGCCGGCGACGGAATGCCCGCGGAGGCATACCCGCTCGCGACCGTTCTTTGCCCGAACGAACACGAGGCCGCGGTTCTGGCGGGTCGCGCCGTGCGAACTCCCGACGAGGCCGAAGCCGCCGCGCGGGAACTGCTCGCTCGCGGCGCGCGGAACGTGATCGTCACGCTCGGTGCGCTCGGGTGTCTTGTGCTCACGAATGACACGGCGACGGTACTTCCGGCTCCGCGGGTTGAAGCGATGGACACGACCGGGGCCGGCGACGCGTTCGTCGGGAGCCTCGCGGTGTTTCTGGCGCGTGGCGCGGACCTGATCTCCGCGGCCCGCCGCGCGAACCGCATCGCCGCGCTCAGCGTGCAACGCCCGGGCGCACAAACGAGCTTCCCGCGCGCGGCCGACCTGCCCGCCGATCTCCTCGACGGTTCGCTTTCGTAACAGGCAAGCCCATGCTGATACTCGACGGTCCGAAGGAACCGATCCTGGCACTCCGGTTTTCCCCGGACGCGACCACGCTGTACGCATCGCATTACGCGGCCGTCGGCGTTCGGGCCTGGAACCTCGCGGACCGCACCTCGCACACGGTCGAATTCGATGGCGAGCGCGTGTACGGGGAGTTCGTCCTGCACCCCGACGGGCGATGGGCGTTTGCGTGCCTCCACAGACCGGTCGCGGGTAACACGCGGGCGATCGATCTGACCGCCGGAACCTCCCAACCGTTCAACTTCGTCAACCCGTGGGACCAGATCGCCGTTTCGCCCGACGGCAAGCGGCTCGCTACGATCGGCTTCGCGAAGGGGCGTGCGAAGAGTCACGAGTCGGTTTACGCGCTGTGCGGGTGGACGATGACCGTGTCCGGCCCGCGGGCGGCGTGGGAACTGCGGTCGCCGGCCGACGCGCTGGCCTGGTGGGTCGCGTTCGTCGGGAACGACACACTGGTGACCGAGGACAAGTTGCCGTCGCAGTATTCCCGGGCCCACGGCGGGCACCGCCCGGTGACGCGGCTGGCGGTCCGCTTGGCCGCCGGCGGAAAGGTGCTGACGACCTTCGATTCGCCCTACGACGGGTTCGAGCCGCGGGATCTGTTCGCCTCGCCGGACGGGAGGTGGTTCGTCGCGCGCCGCGGACTTTCGCTCAAGGTGTGGGACGCAGCCGACTGGGAGAAGCCGCCGCTCGAAGTGCCGGGCAAGGACGACCCGAAGTCGCACCTCCAGCGGGCCGCCGCGTTCCACCCGACGCGGCCGTATTTGTTGCTCGCCAACAACGGACCGTCCGTCAGCGTGCTCGACACGACCACCTGGAAGTCGGTGCGGAAGTGGAACTGGAAGGCCGGCGCGTTGCGGGCGGTGGCGGTGTCGCCCGACGGCGCGCTGGCCGCCGCCGCGGGTCCGCGCGGGTGATCGTCGTGTGGGATCTCGACCTGTAAGGCGTGGGAGTCACTTCCCGTCTTTCGGTTCGGGCTTGTGCCCGCGTTCCAGCCACGCCCACCGGAACAGGTTGCGGCTGTCGGTGTACCGGCCGTCCGCGGACGTGGAACCGAGTACGACCACGATCAGCCGATCGTCACCGCGCTTCGCACTGGCCACAAGGCAGTTCCCGGCCGGGGTCGTCGTGCCGGTCTTCACGCCCTCGTAACCTTCGATGTCGAGCAACCGGTTCGTGTTGGTCCAGACGACCTTCCGCTTGGTGCCGCCGGGTTCGGTCACCTCGCACTCGTGCCGGCGGGTCGCGACGTAGTGCCGGAACCGCGCGTCCTTCATCGCCTCGCACGCGAGCGCCGCGAGGTCGCGGGCGCTGGAGACGTTGCCGCGGCTCAGCCCGTTGGGATCCTGGTACGCCATCTCCTTCAGCCCGAGTGCCTTGGCCCGCCGGTTCATCTCCGCGACGAACCGTTGCAGCCCGTCGCCCTCCGCGGCCTCGCCGAACCGCGCGCCGAAGTGCTCCGCAAGCGCCACCGCAGCGTCGTTGCCCGACGGGAGCATCAGCCCGTAGAGCAGCTCCTTGACGGGGACTTTTTCGCCGGCGTTGAGCCGGGCCGAACTGCCGGGCGTCTTCGCCGCGCGTTCGGAGTACGTGACGACCTCGTCGAGTACCTTCGCGTCGGTCGCGGCGAGTTGCAGGACGATCCACGCGGTCATGATCTTCGACGTGCTGGCCATCGGCCGGGCCTCGGCCGCGCCGCTGCCCCCGAGTACCTTCCCGGTCTTGCCGTCCGCGACGACCCACGTCTTGGCGGTGACGAGCGGCGGCCCCGCGAGCGCGTCAGCGGGAGCTTTCGGCGCGGGAGCTTTCTCCGGTTGCGCGGCCGCCTTCTGCGGGGACACCAGGACGACGAGCGCGAGCGAGAGCGAGAGCGAGAGCGAGAGCGAGACCAGCGCGCGGGATACCATCGCACCTCTCCGGGACGGGAGCGAGAAGGCGGGTTCGACGGTAGCACAAGCCAGGATGAATGTCGATCATTCCCTCGTCAACTGCGCGACGCCGTGCGCCGGGGTCGCCGCACTTTGCGCGATCGGCAAGAGCCGGGCGACGACGACGGTGATGTTGTCCGGTCCGCCGGCCTCGTTCGCCGCGGCGACGAGCGCGTCACACGCGGCGGCGGCGGTCGGCGCGCGCTTCAGGATGTCGCTGATGGCGTCGTCTTCGAGCTTGCGCGTCAGTCCGTCGCTACAGAGCAGAAGCTCGTCGCCGGGGCGCAGGGTCGCGTGGTACACGTCCGGGGCCACGCCGTCGGTCCCGCCGCCGATGCAGTTCCACAGCGCGTTGCCCAGCGGCGACGCTTTCGCCTGTTCCTCGGTCAGGATGCCCCGCTCGATGGCCTGCTGCGCGACGGTGTGGTCCGTCGTCTTGCGCGAGAGCTTGCCGTCGCGGTGCAGGTAACAGCGGCTGTCGCCGGCGTGGACCACGTACAACCGCGGCCACAACAGGTAGGCCATTGTGAGCGTCGTGCCCATCCGGTTGAAGCTCGATCCGGCCGCGGCGCCGGCGACCGTTTCCTGGCACTTCTCGACCGCGTGAACCAGTTCCGCTTCCAGTTCCTTCTCGCGCCCGTCCTGGTAGCGGTAGAACCACGGCATCGTGCGGGCGACGTACCACGAGATCGTTTCGACCGCCAGCCCGCTGGCGAATTCGCCGCCCGCCATGCCGCCCATCCCATCGGCCACGACGAGCAGGTGCCCGGTCGAGCCGGTGAACCCGCCGAACTGCGAGCCACTGAGGCTGGACTGCGTGACGCGCAGCTGCTTGGTCAGCTCCGCGATGAGGAACTGGTCCTCGTTATTCTTGCGCACGCGGCCGAGGTCGGTCTTGCCCGCGGCTTCCAGGGAAATTGCCATACGCGGCCTCGTCAGAAGGTGAAACCCTTCGATGAGATGCAACATGTGTGCCGAAGGGGGCTATTTGCCCTTCCCCTTCTTTTTCTGCTTCTTCGCGAGCTTCTTCTGGCGCTGGCGCTCGTTGAACCGCTGCTTGGCGTTCTGCCCGGTCGGGTGCGACGACGCGCGGTAAGGAACCGTCTGTCGCGTCGGTGGGCCGACGCCCATGTAGAACTTCGCTTCGTCAAGCCCGCCCTGGATTTGCAGATCCACGTTCTCGGTCGCGTAGGCGCGCTCGATCGCGGGTACGGCCTCGGTCGCCTTGAGGTCGATCAGGTTGGAAATGAGGAACGCGTTGAGCGTCGGGTTGTTCGTGCCGGCCGTTTCGAGCAGCCGGCACAGGTGCGAAATCACCTCCGACCGCGCCTCCGGGTGCTGCTTGCCGACTTCCTTGAGTACGCTCGCGTATTCCTGGGTCACCCGCGCCTTCTGGCGATCGATCCGGCCGACAATGATCGGAATCACCTCGGGGCCGATCTCGCCGAGTACTTCCGGCAGTTCTTCCAGAATCCAGTCGCTCCAGTCGTCCGCGTCGGCGTTTTCGGCGACCAGATCGAGCAGCGGTTCGATCGCCGCGCGTGCCCGCAGTTGCCCGAGCGCCCGCCAGGCGTGAGTTTGTGCGTACCACTCCGGTTCCGTGTTGAACAACTCCTTGTCGTTCAACATGCGGATCAGGTCGGGAACGTGTTCGGGGCCGATCCCGAGCGCGCGGTACTCGATCTTCACGCCACCCTTATCCGGTTCGCCGCGCTTGAGTAACTGGTCGACCGGCGGTGAATAGCTCCCCATCGCCTTTCTCCGTTATCGCTTCACGCCTAACTGAATCAGCTCGCCGGCGAAATTCGCCCGCGTCCCGGTCCACGCGCCCACCTTCCCGCCGCCACCGTTCACACCACCCGCCAAGCCACGCGTGAGCGCGTACCAGCAGAAGTAGCAGTGGTTGCTCGTCGCGCCGGGCAGTGCGGTCGGGTCGCGGGCCAGAATCTCGTCGCGGAGCGCCGACAAGCCCTTACTGAAGATCGTTCCAACGATCGGGTGCTGCCGGGCGAAGTTAATGATCTCCTCCACGCTGTCGGTGTGGATGTTGCCGATCGTCAGTTGGTCGAGGTCGGAGGCGAACCCGCAACACGGCTTCACCTCGCCCTTCGGGTTGACAATCAGCGCCTGCCCCGGACCCTCGCAGTAGTCCTCCACGAACCATGTCCCGTCCCACGGATCGCCCGGCAGGCTCTCGGCGCGTTCGACCGTGGCGAGGTGGTTCCAGCACGCGGTCATCGTCAGATCGTCGCTCACCACCATGTAGCGGCCGAGTACGTCCGACCACGCGACGACCCCGCCGAGCGCCTCCGCGAGGCGCCGGATCGGCTCCAGTCCCGTGTCCGGCGCCCGGCTCGCGTAACTCAGCGAGAGAATCGTGTCGCGGGCGAAGACCGCGCGCGCGATGCGGCAGAACTCCGCCAGCTTCGCGATGTCCATCCCGTGGAATTTATCGACCGAAAGTCCGATTTTTCCCGTGAAGCCGGCGTGGCGTAACTCGTCTAATACTCTACGGGCGTGTGTAATATCGTTGTGCCACACGCCGTTGGTCATCAGCTTGTCGAAGCGGAAGCCGAGCTGTGCGGCGCGATGCGTGAGGGCGACAAGGAACTCGGGGTACAGGAACGGTTCACCGCCGGTGAAGCCGAGCATCTCGATCCCGGCCGCGTGTGCCTGTTCCAGAAAGCGGATCGCGGTGGGGATGTCGAGCCGGTCGGGCCACTCGATCGGCACGCAACAATGCGGGCACGCCAAATTACACTGATATGTTCCGGCGAACGACAGGTAGTTCGGGCGGAACGTGCGCGTTCGCTGCTTGACAGGACGCGCGTCGCCGCGCGTGAGTGACGGCTTGGGGTGTGGGTCGGCCATGGGGTTCAGTGTAGCAGCGTTAGGTCGGCGTGCGCCGGTCGTCATATCGTATCGCCGGCAGGCGCCCGTAGAATTGTCCTTGTGGGCTGTTCGCGAAGGTGACA
Organism: uncultured Frigoriglobus sp.; assembly: GCA_964495365.1. Classification (GTDB taxonomy): domain Bacteria; phylum Planctomycetota; class Planctomycetia; order Gemmatales; family Gemmataceae; genus Gemmata. Next base: position 59,904 of record CAZBXY010000005.1, read on the forward strand.
AAATCGGTGAGGCCGGCGCGGCACACAAGCAAGACTGCGCAGCAGGCGCAGCGGACCGGCGCCCGATACCGCTCAAGCAAGTAGAGGAACCGCCATGCGCGGGTTCAAACTGCGGTTGCTGTCGTGTGGGCTGCTGATGGCGCTGGTCACGTGGGTGGTGACGTGGAGCGGGCACACCCTGCACGGTCAACCGCTGGCCCCCGGGCAGCCGGGCGCGGGCAAGAAGGGCGACAAGGACAAGGACAAAGAGGACCGGTCCGAACTCGACCAGAACATCCCGTTCGCCCCGCCCTACGAGCGCGACCACAAGCGCCGGCTCGAGGGCGTTCGCGACTACCTCAACGTCAAAGACCCGGCGAACATCAAGTGGGGCGAGGTCTGCTCGTTCCTCCAGCAGATCCTGAACTCCAAGAGCGACTCGTTCTTCGACGTGAAGTACAAGGTCGGCGACAAATGGCACATTAACCGCATCAGCGTCAAGACCGAGGCCAACCGGATCATTTCGACGTTCTCGCCCGAGGGGCTTCAGTTCTATCAGCAGGCCGAGGGGGCCAACGCCGCCGACCTGCTCGACGCGGCGCGGAAGGCGAACTACGACCTCGCGATGCTCTCGGACCTGTCGCAGCGGTACTTCCACACGAAGGCCGGGGCGGAAGGGACGATCCTGCTCGCGACGATCTACCTCGAACGGGGCAACTACATCGAGGCGGCGCACGCGTTCGAGCGGCTCCTCCCGCGCAAGGACATCGACGACCTGCTCACCGCCCGCACGCTGTTCAAGGCGTGTCTGGCGCTGAAGCGCAGCGGTGAACCGCGCCATGCCGATGTTTACAAGGCCGCGCTGGAGCGGCTGGAGAGGGCCGCGCGGAACGGGGTCCAGATCGGGCGCACGAACTACACGGTGGAGAAGCTGCGGGCCGAGCTCGACCGGCCCGTCGAGATGATCCAGGCCAGTTCGCTCGTGGACGTCTGGTCGATGCGCGGGGGCAACCCGGCGCGGGCCGCGGTCGTCAACGGCGGCCCGCCGTTCCTCGACCCGATCTTCCGCACGTCGCTTTTCGCCCCGGACACGCCGGAGAACATGGACTCGAACATCTGGATTCGAGATGCCCTCGGGCCGCTGTTCGTCCGCGACGCCAAGACCAACACCCGCGGCGTCCCGCTGCCGGGCACGTTCCCGATCAGCACCGGCGACCTGCTCATGTACCGCGGGTACGACGGGGTGTACGCGGTCGCCACCCGGGACCGGCTCGTCGGCGGGCAGCCGGTCCGCGCCGGGACCGTGGTGTGGCGCTCGAAGACCACCGCCGGGCTGCACCAGCTCATGGAGGTCGGGCTGTACAACGACTCCGACATGAAGCGCGACGTGCAGAACTGGTGGAACACGTACTCCAGCCGCCCGGCGAACGTGTCCAGCATCCTGTACGAGAACCCGCTCATCGGGTCGCTCTCGCACGACGGGCAGAACGTCTACTTCGTGGACGATGTCGCGATCCCGCCACCGCAGGTGTACTCGGACCCGCGGTTCGGGATCCAGGGCGGGCCGCAGTTCCGCCAGAACGGCGACCTGGCCGACATGGTCAAGGCCGGGCGGCTCGTCGCGGTGGACATGCGCAACGGCAAGGAAGTGTGGAGCCTCGGCCGGCTCACCGAGTACGAGCGGACCGGGCCTTTGCCGACGTTTTTGACCGAAGAAGAGGCCGACAAGACCACCGACGCGTTCCGGCTGTGCCGCGACGCGATCTTCCTCAGCGCCCCGATGCCGCTCAACGGCAAGCTCTACGTGCTGATCGAACAGGCCGCCTGCGTCCGGCTGTTGTGCCTCGACCCGAAGGTGCTCGTGCAGGTGCCGGGGCAGACGAAGAAGCCGGCGCTCCTGTGGAGCCAGAAGCTCGGCAAGCCGAACAACACGCTCCCGCAGGAATCGATCCGCCGCTACCAGGGCGCGCACCTCGCCGCCGGCGAGGGGATCATGATCTGCCCGACCAACTCCGGCGTCATCATCGCCGTGGACATCATGTCGCGCAGCCTGCTGTGGGCGCACGCGTACCGCTTCGTGGAGGCCACCAGCGGCCGGATGCAGCCCCAGTGGGGGCCGGACGGCCAGCCGATCATGCCGCAGCAGCTCCCCAACGACCGGTGGCGCGCGGCCGGGCCGATCGTCAGCAACGGCCGGGTGATCGTCACCGCCTACGACTCGCGGAAGCTGGAGTGCCTCGACCTGCGCACCGGCAAGGTGCTCTGGTCGGTTGACCACGACCCCAACGACCTGTACGTCGGCGGGGTGGCGAATGACCGCGTTGTCGTGGTCGGCAAGAACCAGGTCCGCGCGTACCACCTGACCGGCGAGACCCCGACCGAGAAGGGGCCCAAGCCGAAGCTCGCGTGGGAGCCGGTCACGATCCCGACCCCGACCGGGCACGGGGCGATCAGCCGCAACGCGTTCTACGTGCCGGTGCGCCAGGAGAACGCCGGCGTCAACACGGTCCCGGCGGGCGAGATCTGGGCGCTCAACCTCGAGGACGGCCGGATCACCGCCAAGACCGCGGCCCGCAAGCGCAACGACACCGCCGAACTGGCCCGGTACGGGATCGGCAACCTGATCTTCCAGGACGGGATGGTGTTCTCGCAGTCCCCGTGGGAGGTCGCCTGCTACCCGCAGTTGGAACAGAAGATCGCGGAGATGAACCAGCGGCTCAAGATCAACCCCAAAGACCCGCTGGGACTGCTCACCCGCGGCGAACTCCACCTCGACGACGGCAAACTCAAGGACGCGATCGCTGACTTCAAGGAGGCCGAGAAGCACGACCTGCCGCCGGAGAAGCGCCCGCTCTTGCGCGAGAAGCTGTACATCGCCTACACCGAACTGTTGCGGAGCGACTTCAAGTCCGCCGAGCCGTTCCTCGACGAGTACGCGGCGCTCTGCGAGTTGCCCCCCGGCGCGATGGAGTCGCCCGAAGACAAGGTGCGCCGCGAGGACGAGATCAAGCGCCGCAAGCGGTACTCGTTCTACCTCCTGGCGCTGGGGCGCGAGAGCCAGGGGCGGCTCGGCGAGGCGTTCGAGCACTACCTCGCGCTGGCCCACCTGGGCGAGGGTAAGCAGTTGCTCGACATGCCGGACGAGCCGAACGTGAAGATGCGGCCCGACGTGTGGGCCCGCGGGCGGATCGAGTCGATGATCCGCCGGGCGACCACCGCCGAGGCCCGGCAGTCGCTGGAGACCCGCGTCATCAAGGAGTGGGACGCGGTCAAGGGCGGCACCGACCTGAAGAAGTTGCGCGAGTTCGTCGCGGTGTTCGGGCCGTACTTCGACGCGGGCCGCGAGGCCCAGTTCAGGCTCGCCGACACGCTCCTCTCGACCAACAACGACGCCGACGCCCGCGAGGCCCAGACCCACCTTTCACAGTTGCGGGTCACGGCCGACGACCCGGCCGTCCGGGCCCGGGCCACAGAAATGCTCGCCCAACTGATGATCAAGAACCGGATGATGGAGGACGCGGTCGGGCTGTACGCGCAACTGGGCAAGGAGTTCCCCAACGTCGTGGTCCGCGACGGCAAGACCGGGGCCGACTTCTACAACGGCCTGTTGACCGACAAGCGGCTGCTCCCGTTCCTGGAACCGAGCCGCTACCCGATGCCGACCCGCGTGCGGGCCGAGGAGCGGCGCGAGGGCGTCAACGTCAACCCCTCGCAGTTCGAGATCGAGGCCCCGCCGGACCTGTTCCCGATGTTCCGGCAGTGGCGGTTCGTGCTCGACCAGTACACGACCAGCAGCAACGGGTGGACCCTGCGCGGGTTCGACCGGGCCACGAACGTCGAGCGGTTCCGGTCGCAGCCGCTGGCCAACCCGAACATGTACTCCAACAACGGCCAGCCGATCCCCTGGTCGAAGTTCGTCCAGGGCAACGGGCACATCCTGCTCGTCCAGTTGGGGCTGACGGTCTACTGCTACGACCTGGCCGAGAAGAAGGAGCTGTGGCAGAAACCGCTGATCGCTGCCGAACAGGTCCAACCGGGCATGAGCTACCGGGTGGACCTGACCGCCGACGGCGAGTGCGAGGTGCTCCTGCCCAACAACACCCGGTTCCCGCTGGGGCGGTCCACGCTGCTCCAGCCGGGGTACGCGTGCGTCATCACGCCCGACGGGCTGGAGTGCGTCGAGCCGCTGTCGCGCACCACCCTGTGGACCCGCCGAAGCATCCCGGAGCGAACCCAGATCTACGGCGACGCCCGGTACATCGTCCTCCTCGAAACCGACGCCCAGACGCGCAAGGTCGTGTCCACCAAACTGTTGCGCGCGGTGGACGGGATGATGGTCGAGAACTCGCCCGACTCCGGCCGCGTCCTCGCCGACGCCCGGTCGTTCAAGCTCTACGGGGCCCACGCGCTGTTGGCGTCGGGCACCGGCGACCAGCCCCGCGTCCTGCGGCTCTACGACATGGCCACCGGGAAGGACGTGTGGAAGAAGGAGTACGACGCGAAGTCGGTCCCGATCTCGGTGCCGCTGAACGGCGACTGGACCGGGTTCGTGAAGTCCGACGGGACGGCCGAGATCTTCTCCGTGAAGACCGGCGAGACCCTGACGACGCTGAAGATCGACCCGAAGAACGTCGAGGCTCACCTCCAGTCGTGTACCGGGGCGCAGCTCCTGGCCGACGCCGACCGCTACTACCTGATCCTCGACCGCGACCCGGCCGCGCCCTCGACCAACGGCTCGCGCCCGTTGTTCGTCGGCAACGCCCCGCCGCTGCGGTCGCAGAAGGTGAACGGCCCGATCTACGCGTTCGACCGCGCCACCGGCAAGCGCCTGTGGGTCTACGCCGACGTGCTGGAGAACCAGTGGTTGGTGCTCCAGCAGTTCGCGGACCTGCCGGTGCTGATCGCGGCGGCCCCGATGTCGCGCACCAACCCGCAGGGGCAGACGGTGCAAGGCTACGCGGTGGTGGTGATCGAAAAGGAGCGGGGCCGGCTCGTACTCGACAAAATGGTGCCGCACAACGGCTTCTACCAGGGCCTGACCGTGGACCACAAGAACGGCACGATCACCATGAACCGGTTCGATTCACGGGTCGTGATCAAACCGGACGACGAGAAGAAGTGAGGCCGGGGGAGCGAGGAGAAAACAGCGGCGTTTCGCTCTTGTCTTTTCTCCTCACCCCTCGTTCCTTACTCCTCACCCTCCGCCGCTCTCTCCCCCCGGCGCCCTGCTCGCCGCCGGTGTGTTAGTATTTCGCCCGTCGGTCGTCTTATACCTACACCCGGCAGTTACATCTGCAACTGCCGAGCATCCCAGCGGAGCGTTGCCATGCCCCGGAGTTGGTTGCTCGCGGCCCTTACGGTCGTTGCCGTCGCCGGCGTCGTCGCGGTCCCCGAGCCGGCCCCCGTGCGCGCGGCCGAGGACAAGGACAAGAACAAGAAGGAAATCGAGGCCGCGATCGAACGGGGGCTGGAGTACCTCAAGAAGACGCAGGCCCAGGACGGGCACTGGGAGGCCCAGGGCGGGCAGTACCCGACCACGATGACCGCGCTCGCCGGCATGTGCTTCCTCATGGAGGGCAGCACCCTGAAGGAGGGCAAGTACTCCGACCAGGTGACCAAGGCGGTCAACTGGTTCCTCGCGCCGGCCCGGCAGCAGGCCAACGGGATGATCGGCGACGTGCGCAACCCGACCGAGTCCACCCGGTACATGTACGGTCAGGGGTTCGGCACGCTGTTCCTCGCCTGCGTGTACGGCGAAGAGGAAGACAAGGACCAGCGCGAGAAGCTCGAGAAGTTGCTGAAGAAGTCGGTCGAGTTCATCTGCAAGGCGCAGACCTCCAAGAAGCACAAGAAGCCGGAGGGGAAGGAGGTCGAGATCGGCGGGTGGGGCTACGTGAGCGCCGCCGACGGCGGGAACTTCGACGAAGGCTCCGTCACCATCACCGCGCTCCAGGGGCTGCGGGCCGCGAAGAACGCCGGCATCCCGGTTCCGAAGGAGGCGATCGACAAGGCCGTGAACTACCTCGAGGCCTGCACCACACCCAAGGGCGGGATCATCTACAGCTACGCCGGCGGCAGCGGGGCCGCGCTCAACGGCCAGGAGCGCCCGCCGCTCACCGCCGCGGCCATCTGCTGCGGGTTTTCTGCCGGCCAGTACAACGGCGAGCTGCCCAAGAAGTGGATCAAGTACTGCAAGGACAACATCCCGATCGGCAAGGGGCGCCAGAGCCACGACGAGTACCAGACCTACTACTTCGCGCAGGCCGTCTACGCGCTGGGCGACACCAAGTACGGCGAGATGTTTCCGAACGAGCCGAAGGACTCGTGGCTGACGTGGACCAAGTTCAAGGAGGGCGTCGTCCAGGGCATTCTCGACAACCAGGACAAGACGACGGGCGGCTGGACCCAGGGCTACATCGGTCCGGTGTTCACCACGAGCGTGAACCTGACGATCCTCCAACTGGAGAAGGGCATCTTGCCCATCTACCAGCGGTAATCGGTCGCACATGCCGGCGGGCGGGGTTGTGCCGACCCTGCCTGCCGGTTCGCGTAGCCGGACCGGCAAAAACTGCATTTTGCGAGCGCTCGCCCTCCGAACCGCGGCATATCAGTATCCTTACACCCGACCCAAACTATCCACCTTCCGGGGCCAGTTCGCGATGAGCACCGACAGTCCGCAGGGCCAGATGGCACAGACCGACATCGACTCCATCCAGAAGCTGAAGTCGGCGTTCGACGACATCAAGAAGCAGCTCACCCGCGTCATCGTCGGCCAGGACCAGGTGATCGAGGAACTCCTGATCGCGCTGTTCAGCAAGGGCCACTGCATGTTGGAGGGCGTGCCGGGTCTCGCTAAGACGCTGATGATCAGCACGCTGTCGCGGTGCCTCTCACTTGAGTTCAGCCGGATCCAGTTCACGCCGGACCTGATGCCCGCCGACATCACCGGGACCGACTTCATTGAGAAGAACCCGGCGACCGGATCGTTCGAACTGCTGTTCCGCCCCGGCCCCTTGTTCGCGAACATGGTACTCGCCGACGAGATCAACCGCACCCCGCCGCGAACGCAAGCCGCGCTCCTCGAAGCGATGCAGGAGCGGCAGGTGTCGGTCGGCCGCGTGCGCCACAAACTGGCCAACCCGTTCTTCGTGTTGGCGACGCAGAACCCGATCGAGCAGGAAGGGACGTATCCGCTGCCCGAGGCGCAGCAGGACCGGTTCATGTTCAAGGTGTACGTCAAGTACCCCAGTTTCAACGAGGAGTTCGAGATCGCGCGGCGCACGACCGGCGTTCAGACGGAAGAGATCACCCCGGTGCTGACCGGCGACCAGATCCAGGAGATCCAGACGCTGGTCCGCAAGGTGCCGGT
>CAZBXY010000005.1:67261-67605 GCA_964495365.1 uncultured Frigoriglobus sp.
GCCCGCGGGCGGTGCAGAATCTGATCCTCGGCGGCAAGGCCCGCGCGCTCCTCTACGGCCGCGCTCACGTCACCACCGAGGACGTTCGGGCGCTGGCCTACCCGGTGCTGCGGCACCGCATCCTGACGAACTTCACCGCCGCGAGCGAGGGCATCAACACCGACATGGTGGTGAAGAAGCTGCTCGACGAGACCCCGGAGAAGGAAGGCGCGCTGCTCGGCGACCCGCGGTTCCAGAAGATTTTTGCGTCGTGATCTGCGGCGAACGGCCGGGGGCAGCCGGCCCCTGATTAGATTCGCCAAACAACCCCCCGCCGACACCCCCCCTTACGCCGAAAACCCCAA
>CAZBXY010000006.1:0-6205 GCA_964495365.1 uncultured Frigoriglobus sp.
GGAAGTGTTCGCCGAAGACGGAATGAGTTACGAACTCGTGGGCGGCGTTCTGGAAGGCTATCCGACCACGATTCCGGCAGTGTTTCCCGACCGTTTTGAAGTTCTTGTTCACCGACCGAGTGAATCGCCCTCTCCGATTGGGGTGATTACGCTCGTCGCACCGAGCGTAAAAGCCGACCGGGCGCGTCGTGAAGCGTTCGTTCGATGCTGCGTGGCCCATCTGCATCGTGGCGCCGGCTTGGTGCTCGTCGATGTCGTAACGAGTGACTCACCAAACCTGCATGATTCCCTGATGGATGTGATTGCACCGCAGGGGGTAGAACGTGAGGCCGTCGCGCGGACGGGCGTGGCAAGTTACGACCCGATCCAGGGGCGGGGATTGGGAAGCAACGCGATCGAGGTTCGGTTTCATCCCGCGTCGATTGGTCAGCCTCTGCCGACGGTCCCGTTTATACTCGGTGACAGGCATGCACTGTTCTTGGACCTCGAAGACACCTACACCGCGGCCATCGAAGCCATCGGCCTGTAACCGCGGCGGAATTCCTGGCCGCTCGCGCTCGGGTCGCGGATTATCCCTCTGCCCACCCGCCCTTCCGAGGGGATCATGCCAGCCACACTCGACGCCGACAAGATGAACGCCTTCGCCGAGAAGATGATCGGCGTGCTCAACCACTCCGTTCTCGCTCTCATGACCGCGCTCGGGCACCGCACCGGGCTGTTCGACGCGATGGGCCGCCTCTTCGGCCCCGCGTCGTCATACCAGATCGCCGGCGAGGCCAAACTCAGCGAGCGCTACGTGCGCGAGTGGCTCGGGTCGATGGTCACCGGCGGCGTGGTCGAGTACGACGCCGCCACCCACACCTATCGGCTCCCGGCCGAACACGCGCAGTTCCTCACCCGGGCCGCGGTGCCCAACAACATGGCCGCCGCGACGCAGTTCGTCGCGGTACTCGGGTCGGCCGAGGACGAACTCGTCAAGGCGTTCGCCCACGGGCGTGGGGTGCCGTACACCGCGTACCACCGGTTCCACGAGGTGATGGCCGAAGAGAGCGCCCAGACCGTCGTCGCGGCGCTCTCCGACCACATCCTGCCGCTCGTGCCCGGTCTCACCGAGCGACTTGCGGCTGGCATCGACGTGCTGGATGTCGGCTGCGGCAGCGGGCTGGCGATGATTACGCTCGCCCAGTCGTTCCCCAACAGCCGGTTCGCCGGCTACGACCTCTCGCCGGACGCGGTGCGCTGTGCGCGCGAAGAAGCGGCGCGCCGCGGGCTGACGAACATCCGGTTCGAGGACCGCGACCTCTCCAACCTGAACGAATCGGCCGCCTACGACCTCGTCACCGCGTTCGATGCGATCCACGACCAGTCGCAACCGGCCCGCGTGCTGGAGAACGTCCGTTCCGCACTCCGCCCCAGCGGAGTGTTCCTGATGCAGGACATTTCCGGTTCGAGCCACCTGGCCACCGACATGAAGCACCCGCTGGCGCCGTTCCTCTACGGCATCTCGTGTATGCACTGCATGTCGGTGTCGCTGGCCTACGGCGGGCCGGGGCTGGGCGCGATGTGGGGCAAGGAGAAGGCGCTGTCGATGCTCCGCGCCGCCGGGTTCGCCGACGTGACGGTGAAGGAGTTGCCACACGACCTGATGAACTTCTACTACATCGCGCGTTAATGCCTCTTCGTGGCACAGGCTTTCCAGCCTGTGTGCGCTGAGCTATCCGGCACACAGGCTGGAAAGCCTGTGCCACGAAGAAGAAAGCCAAGCGGCCGACTCGACCTACTCAACTTGCGGTCGCCGAACCATCTCCCAGTTCGGCAACCTCGCCGTCAGTTCGCGGTGGCCGACCAGCTCGAAGCCGAGTTTCTGGTAGATCGCCACGTTCACTTCGGGCACCGTCTCCAGGTACACCGGGACGCCGGCGTGGTCGGCGCGCTCGAACACCGGTTGCATCACGGCACGGCTCAACCCCTTTCCTTGTGCTTCGGGGCGCACGCCCAGGAGCGGGACGTAGCAGTGCGGCCCGGGGACGTGCGTCGCGCGGGCCGCGTCGAACTCGCGTTCCAGGCGTGTCATCAGTCGCGTCGCTCGCCAGCCCATCGCCCACGCGAACGCCAGCGCCCCGGTGCGGAGCGTGTCCCACCGTGTCGGCCACTCGCGGCCCGCCGGCCACGAGCACACGACCGCGGCTCGGTCGGCGGTTCCAAAGGCTCCTCCGCACCGCACCGCGGAGCGGAACAGGAACCGGCCGAACGCCGCGGTGACGCGCGGGCGGCGCTTGGCGTTCGGACAGAGCAGAACGAGTAGCGGGTACTCGACGAACGCCGCGGTCAGCGCCCCGACGGAGGCCGGTTCGTCGGCGCGGGTGAGCGGGTCGATGCGGAGTGGCTCGGTCATGGGCTGTCGGTGGCGACGGCTGTGGTCAGGATAGTGACCGGCCCGCGCAGTTTCGCGCGGAAACGTTCCCCGTGGAACCTCGGCGGTTGTTTGAGTGACGTGAGGGCGCGCAAAATCCTCTGGGAAATCTCAAAGGCGGCCAAAGGCGGCCTTTGACTTCGCCCTTGTTTTTCCAGGGTTTCGTCAAAGGCGACCCAAGGCGGCCAACTCGTCACCCCGCCATCCAATAACTAAACACATGAGCATTGTCCACTTTCCGTGAGTGGCCCCACGGGTCGGCGTGGGCCACAAGCACCCCGCCCGACGATGTGGTGCGGAGCGCGCTGGAACTGATCCGCCCGGAGTTTTCCGAGCAGACGTGGGCCGCGTTCACCGGCATCGCGATTCAGGAGCGTCCGGTGGCCGAGGTCGCCGCGGAACTCGGCATCTCGAAGAACGCGGTCCACCTGGCCCGCAACCGCGTCCTCACGCGGCTCCGCGAGGAGTTCGGCGAGTTCCTGGAATAGGACCGGCACGATGCCGGTCCGTGTCAATCTTCCGGGGGCCGCGGGGTGAACGCGCCGTCCCAGCCGTTGGGCAGGGTGCCGTTGGTGCGCTTCATGTACCGCAGGAAGCACTCGGCCGCCGGGTCGGCCCCGAACTCTTCTTCCAGGAGCTGCCGGGCCTCCTTCCACCGGCCCTTGATGAACAGGTCCACGGCCTCGTTCCACTGCACGAGGAGGCCGGCGTAGAAGCTGCTCATCAGCCACGACCCGCTCCCGGTCGCCGGGCACAGTTCGTACGCCGACACCGGTTCGTTCATCCCGCGCGGGCGCACGCGCCCCAACCCGCGCATCCGCCACCGGTTCCCGGCGGGATCTTTCGCCCGGAGCTTCTGGACCACTTCCTCGCTCACCACGATCCCGACCCCGTAGGCCTTCGTCATTTCCTCCAGCCGGAACGCGAGGTTCACCACCGGGCCGTACAGGTCCACCACCGCCAGGTCGTGCGCCCCCAGGCGCCCGGCCAGCGCGCGGCCGAAGGTGATGCCCAGCCCGCACTTGCGCTGGATCATGAACCCGGTCAGCCGACCGTAAATCTTCAGCGCCGCCTCGGCGGCGGTCTCGACCTGATCGGGCTGGGCGTCGGGCCAGCCCCAGAACCCGAGTACCGCGTCGCCCCGGAACCCGGCCACGATCCCGCCCTTCTCGGTCACGGTGCTGCTCATCGTGTCCAGGGCCTTCTGGATCTCGCCCCACGCGGCCGTCAGGCTGTCGCCCTTCTGCTCGGCGAACCGGCTGTACCCACGGAGGTCGCAGAACAGCACGGTCACGTCCACCTCGCGGGGCCGGAGCATCTCTTCCAGCTTGTCCGGGTCGTCCAGGTGCCGGCGCAGCCCCCCGGGCAGCGTCACCGAGGTGACCGCCAGTTGCCGCGTCAGCCGCAGGGTGCGGCGCGTCGTTTCGAGCAGCCCGACCAGGATCTCGATGAACTTCTGGTACTCGCTCAGGTGGCTCTGGTCCGGGTTCGTGTCACCCACCACGCGGGCCACGAGCCGGCCGCTGACGTACAGCCCGTGCTGCGATCCGTCCTGGAACGGGGTGCAGATCGCCCACGGGGTCGCGCCCTGCTGGTGCATCACGCTCAGCGTCATGTTGTGGTCCGACCCGGAGCCGGCGGGCGCGTAATCGGTCGGGTTGGTGGACCAGACGTGCAAGCAGCTCTTCTTTTTGTCGCACACTGCCCGGCGCACCAGCTTGCGCGATGGCGTGTACTCGCCGGCGGTCCCGGTGCTGGGGGTGCGGACGTTCTGCGAGACGACCGTCACCCGCAGGTCGCCGGCCGGACAGTCCGCCGGCACGCGCACGATCATCGCCGCGTCGCACTGGGGCATCGCGGCCAGCGCCACCTTGAGCATCTGGCGGAACAGGGACGGTTCGTCGGCGACTGTTTTCAGGTACCGCGGGAGCTGTTCGAGCGCCTTGAGCTGGATCGCCGGGTTGGAGAACGTGACCAGTTCCAGTTCGGCCCTCGATTTCTCCTCCTGGCGCTGGACCGCCGTGCCGTCCACGGGCGCCTCCGGTTCGGCGTCGCTCTCGCCGCGCAAGGTGAACCGGGTCTGGCCGATCACGAACCACTCGCCCGGCCGCACCTCGCACGAATCGACCGCCCGGTTGTGGAACCAGATCTGGTTCTGCGGGAGCTTCGGAAACTCCGGCAGGATCACCCCGCGCCGGGCCACGGTCAGGAACGCGCCGTTCCACTCGAGGGTCGCGTGGAACCGGGAGATCATCCGGTCCTCTTGCACCACCCAGTCGCAGAACCCCGGGTCGCTCCCCAGCCGGATCGTCTTGCCCGTCGGCAGCGTGTACCGCCAACTGTACTGCCCGAGGGCCGACACCTTCGCGGCGACGGACCCGCGGACGTTGGACTCGATGCGGGTGAGGGCTTCCAGGTCGGCCATGTGAGGCGAACTCCCGTCGGCGCGGACGGCGGTCAGGGTGGGCACCGACCGTTTTTTAGCCGGTCCGCCGCGCGGATGCAACATCTGGGTAAAGGACAGAAGACGGGGAACAGGGGACACGGGACAGGGCTGCTGGTTTTAGCCCCGGAGGGGCGTTGGATGTTAGCCCGGGGGTGAAGCGAGGCTTTGTGAGCGCAACCCGGGTAGCGGCGAGAAGAAACGTGAAGCCCCGGAGGGGCGACAGAAACCTTGCCGATGAAGGTTTCCGGCGCCCCTCCGGGGCTTCGATTCCCTGCTTCCTGTCCCCAATCTCGTCAGTAGCTGACGGCAAGTTGGAGGAACAGCCCTTCGAGGGTCAGGTTGGCCGGGCGGGTGATGACCTTGCCCTGCCCCACGTCGTCGGTGAACCGCGGGCGCTCGAAGATCCCCTGCCAGTGCGTGATCTCGTACCCACCGCGGATCGAGATCGTGCGGTACTGCCACCCGGCCCCCAGCGCGATGCTGCCGGTCGGCACGATCTTCCGCACGTCGTAGTTGGTGTTCACGTAGGTCGTCGCCCCGGCGTCGTTGGTCTCGACCAGCCGGTTGGTGCTGCGCCCGGTAATCAGCCCGGCGGTCGCCCGCGTGTACAGGTGGAACCCCTTCTCCCCGGCCAGAACCGCTTCGGCCCCGACCATCGGGCCGAACCCCTGGAACCGCGACCGGCTGGCGACCGCGGCCGACCGGGCGTCGGCCCCGTTGTAGTTGACGTTGAGGATCTGGCGGATGTCGGTGAACCGGAACCCGCCGATCCAGCGCACCCCGAAGTGTTCGTCCACGAGCACCCGGCGGGCGGCGAGCATGTCGAACAGTTGGTAGTCGAGGTCCACGTTGCCGCCGGCGGTGAGCGCGCGGTCGGTCAACCCGGGGCGGGTGAGCGTCGGGAGCAGCACCTGGTTAGCCCCGGCGGTGATCGCGCGGTCGGTGCCGGCGGTCAGGTACGTGTAGGCGAACGCGGTCTCCCACTTCCCCTCGCCGTACCGGTAGCCGAATTCGACCCGCAGCCCGGTACCCAGTTCGTACTTGAACGACTCGATCGGCCCGATGGTGCCCAGCCCGCCGCCGACGTTGCGGATGACGAAGTCGAGGTCGGTGTTGCGCGGGCGCTGGAGCAGGAACTCGCCCTGGGTGTACCAGCCGCCGTGGGCCGGGATGAACGGGGTCATGAACCCGCCGATCTCGTGCTCGCCGTGGCCGTGGTGCTTGTCCGGGCACGGGATGAGATCCCCCAGCCCGCTGGGCAGCTCCTTCATCGGCCCGTGGTCGTCGGACAGCCCGGAGACGGTCGCGACCCCCGGCGGCGACAGGAGCGGTGTGAGCGGCGCCGC
>CAZBXY010000006.1:6305-66633 GCA_964495365.1 uncultured Frigoriglobus sp.
GCCCGGAGACGGTCGCGACCCCCGGCGGCGACAGGAGCGGTGTGAGCGGCGCCGCGGGCGGCGCCCCCGGTCCCGGCATGAGGGCCGGGGGCGCCGCCCCGCCGGACCCGCCAACGCCCACCCCCGGATAAACCGGTTGAGCGGTGGCCGCCCCCGCGACCACCAACAAGACCCCGAACCCGAACCATACGCGTCCGTGCGCCATGGCCACTCCCCCGAACAGCGATGCGCGATTCCGACCGTTTGGGGCGGCAGATAGCGTGGGGGTCCGAAAGATGCAAGAAGATTTTCGCCGCGCTTTTTTCGGCGCTCGAACGCCGCTGGCGTGCCCTCATCGAACCTGGAGCGGCTCTTGGGTTGGTTTGGCGAGCGGCGAAAACCTTCGATCAACGCACATTCGATTGTTTCGCGCCAGACCTCATAATCGATACATCCCGAAATGTATTCTAGAGTGGGATAGGTGTCGTTTCGCCCCGAGGTTCGGAACTCTGCCGACCGCCCGAATCGTCCGCCCGCCATGGCCCTCCCGCTCGCCGCAAACCCCGTGGACGCTGCGACCCTCGCCGACGAGTTGGCCCGCTTTCGGGTCGTTGAGCCGGCGCGCCTCACCGCCGCCCTTGCCGAGTGCGCCGGCCGCACCGCGCTCGCGCTGACCGATCTGTTGGTGCGCCGCGGGCTGCTGACCACGTTTCAAGCCGAGCGCGCGCTGGCCGGGGAGACCCGGCTACTGGCGCTCGGCCCCTACCGGCTCACCGGGTTCGACGGCCCCGGCACGTTCGGCCAGTTGTTCGTCGCCAAACACCTCTCGAAGCCCGACCCGTTCACCGTTCGCGTGCTCCCGCTGCGCAGTTTGTGGAGGGCCAAGCAGGCGAAGCAGCTCGCCCGCACGCTCGCGGCCAACGTGGTTCACCCGGCCGTGGCGCCGCTACTCGAAGTCGATTCGGCCAACGGGTTTCACTACCTCGTCTGGGCGCACACCGAGGGCACGCGGCTGTTCGAGCGGGTGATGGTGTCCGGGCCGCTGCCGATCGGGGAGGCGGCGACGCTGTTGGGCCACCTCGCCGACGCGCTGGGCGTGTGCCACGCCCGCGGGGCGCCACACGGCGCGCTCACCCCGCACTCGGTCGCCATCGGCCCCAACGGCCTGCCGCGGCTGTTGGAACTCGGGGCCGGGGTGCTTCTGGCGCAGAACTTCGAGGAAGACGAGTCGCTGTTCGACTCGATGTCGGCGGCGTTCGCCGCGGCCGGGGTGCTGACGTTCGCGGCCCCGGAACTGGCCGCCGAACCGCACGTGCTGACCGCGGCGGCCGATCAGTACGCGCTGGGCGCGCTGGGGTACTTCGCGGTCACCGGGCTGACCCCGTACCCGCACGCGACGCTGGCCGAAGAGCTGCGCGCCAAGCGGTCCGGGCCGCCGCCGTCGGCCGCGATCGTCAACCCCGCGGTGCCGGCCGAGTTCGCCGCGGCGCTGGAGCGGATGATGGCCCCGGACCCGTCCGACCGGTTCGCCACGTTCGCCGCGGTCGAGGCCCGGCTGGCCGAACTGGCGACCGCGATCCCGGAACCGGTTGCCGAACCGCCGGTCGAATCGCTGATGCTCTCGCGCCTTCGAGACGCCCGGCGCGAGAGCAGGAGCGGCTCGATCTCGTGGAGTTCGGCCGGCTCCGGGGTGGTGCGCCCGCCGGAGCGCGACGACTCCGACGCGTCGGTCACCTTCGACCTGCCCGACCCGCCGACCGAAGAATCGGCCGAGGCGGTGGTGGCGACGCCCGGCCCGCTGGCGGCGTTCGGCCGGACCTTCGCGGACCAGCCGAGCCTCGCGATGGCCGAAACACCGGCCGAGTACTCGATCCCGGCGCCCGTGCCGGGCCCGGTCGAAACGCCGGCCCCGCGGCTCCCGGCGCCCGACGCGCCCGAGCCGGTGCAAGATCCGCGTCTGTCGGCCCCGACCCCGGTGCGGTGGCACCCGGTCGAAGACCCGGACCCCGAACCGGACCCCACCGACGGTCCGGCGGCACAGGCGCCGGCGGTGGTGTGGAAGAAGGTGAAGCGGAACCTGCTGTTCTGGCGGTCCGCGACCGACCCGGTTCAGGTGAGCGTGTTCGGCCCGCCGGCGGTAGCGCCCGGGCAGACCGTCAAACTGACCGTTTACCTGCACCCGCCCGCCGCGGCGCCGAACGTCCGCACGCTCTCGCGGGTGTTTCAGCACGACGCGGAACTGATCGGCACCGGCTACCTGACGTGCGAGGTCGAGCGAGCAGCCGAAGTGGCCGTTCACCTGTCGGTGGCCAACGCCGGCGTCGCGAAGACCCAACTCGCGTTCGAGTGGCGCGGCCAGCCACACCGGCTGGGGTTCGATTTGCACGTCCCGTGGGAAAGCCCGGAAGGCCCCTCGCCGGGGCTGGTGTCCGTCGGGCTGAACAACGTCCGCGTTGGCAAGATCGAGTTCCGACTGCACGTCCTGCCGCGTCGCGCCTGAAACACAGACAAGGAGACACGGAGAAGGGAGACAGGGAGAAAAGGCAGGACCATTCGCGTCTGACCTCTCCTTGTCTCCTTTCTCCGTGTCTCCTTGTCTGCCCCCTTCCGTCGGGCGCGGCACGCTGGTAGCATCGTGTCACCGGCCGGCCTCTCTTTCGCCCGGCCCATGTCCGATGTCCGCTCCGAGGCTCGAACCCCATGCGCTCCGTCCTGGCCCTGATCCTGGGAGGCGGTCGCGGCTCCCGGCTGTTCCCGCTCACGCGGTCGCGGTCCAAACCCGCCGTTCCCGTCGCCGGCAAGTACCGGCTCATCGACATCCCCATTTCCAACTGCATCAACAGCGACCTTCACACGATCTACGTTCTGACGCAGTTCCTGTCGGTCAGTTTGCACCGACACATCTCGAACACGTACAAGTTTGACATGTTCAGCAAGGGGTTCGTGGAGGTGCTGGCGGCGCAGCAGACCAACGAAAGTGCCGACTGGTATCAGGGCACTGCGGACGCGGTGCGGCAGAACATCTCGTACATCGAGCGCGAAAGCCCCGACGAGGTGCTGATCCTCTCGGGCGACCAGCTTTATCGCATGGACTTTAGGCATCTCATCGAGACGCACCGCGGGTGCCGGGCAGATGTGACCATCGCCGCGATCCCCGTTCCCGAGCGCGACACGCCCGGGTTCGGCCTCCTGAGCATGGACGCGCACAGCCGCATCACCGGGTTCGTGGAGAAGCCCAAGACCGCCGAGGAGCGGCAGCCGTACTTCACGTCGGCCGAGTGGATCGCGCGCCGCGGGATCGAGTGCCGCGGCCGGCACTACCTCGCGAACATGGGCATTTACCTGTTCAAGACCGACGTGCTGCTCGAACTGCTGACGACCAAACCCCTCGCGACCGATTTCGGCAAGGAAGTGTTCCCCCGGAACTACAAGACGAAGCACATCTGCGCGCACCTGTTCGACGGGTACTGGGAGGACCTCGGCACGATCCGCAGCTACCACGAGGCGAGCCTGGCGCTGGCCGGGACGAACCCGCCGTTCGACTTCTTCGCCCCCGACGGCGTGATCTACACGCGAATGAGGAACCTGCCGGCCAGCCGCATCAACGGGGCGGTTCTGGACCAGAGCGTGGTCGCCGACGGGTGCGTGATCGGCGCGGACTCGCGCATCGAGAGCAGCCTGATCGGGGTTCGCAGTCGCATCGGGGTCGGGTGTACGGTTCGCGAGACCGTGCTGATCGGGTCCGACAAGTTCGAGACCGACGCGCAGCGGGCGGAGAACCGCAAGAAGAACCGCCCGGACCTGAACATCGGCGACGGCGCGGTGGTCGAGCGGGCGATCCTGGACAAGGACTGCCGGATCGGCCGCGGGGCGCAGCTCATCAACCGCGACAACCAGCAGGACGCGGACGGCCCGCAGGGGTCGTACTACATCCGCGACGGCATCATCTGCGTCCCCCGCGGCGCGGTGATCCCGGACGGAACCGTCGTGTGAGGCCTGTTCGAGGCGAACCCGGCACGCGAGTGCCGGGGTGTGCAATGTCAGCCGCCTACCACTCTCACCCTACCACTCTCACCCCCGGCCTTGCGGCCGGGGTTCGCCAAAAACAGCGGGCGGGCGCTCCCCACTCGCCTTATGATAGCCCCGTCCCTCTCCCCACGGAGTCGCATCATGTCGCGCCGGTTTTCCATGCTCCCGCCCGCACTGCTGTTGTGCCTGTGCGTTGCGCTCGTGCCCGCGTGCAAGAAGAAGAAGACCGAGGACACCGACAGCGGGGGCGGCGGAGCGGCCACGGGAACGGGCGGGGGCGGAACCCCGCCGGCGGCCACCAGCACCGATTACCTCCTGTTCCTCCACTTCAACGCGAAATCGATCCGCGACAGCGCGCTCTTTTCCGAGGTGAAGCAGGCGGTGGCGAAGGCCGACGGGACGGCCGTGTGGGAGGAGATCGAGAACAAGTCGGCCGCGGAAATCGGCGTGAAGTGGACCGACATCGACACGGTGACGGCCTGTGTCCCGGAAACCCCGGGCAAGGGCGAGCCGAAGTTCATCCTGATCCTCACGGCGAACAAGCCGTTCGACAAATCGACCGCGTTCGGGATGAAGGGCGCCAAGGCCGACGCGCGCGGGTTCTACAAGGGGCCGGGGGAATCGCTGATCCACTTCCCGAACGACAAGACGGCCGTGCTGCTCAATCACGAGAGCCTCACGCAGCCGTACCTCAACGGATACGCGAAGAACCCGTCCGGCTGGCCGATGACCGCGGACCTCGCGCGGGCCGCATCCGGGCACATGCTGTTCGTGACCGTCAACGTGCAGAAGGCCCCGCGCGAGGTGCTCGACGACCCGGAGGCCAAGGAGTTCTCGGCGCTGCTGGCCGCCCGCGCGGTGACCGTGACCGCCGACTTGAAGGGGAAGGATCTGACCCTCGGCGTGCGCGGGTCGTTCGCGGACCCCGCGACCGCGGCGCGGGCGAAGGACCAGGCGCAAGGGCTGATCCAGCAGGCGACCAAGATCGTCGATCAGTTCGCGACCGGCCGGGAGATGGCCGAGTTCGCGGCACTGAAGCCGGCGGTGACGGAGGCCCAGCGGGCGATCAAGGGGGCGAAGGTCGAGGTGTCCGGGTCGGACGTGACCCTCACGGGCAGCTACCGGGCCGACTTCGACCTCGGGCGGATGGCGGCCGAGGCCATGAAGAAAATCAAGGAGGAGACCGGGCCGAAGATGATCGCGACGAACAACCTGAAACAGATCGTCTTGGGACTAATCAACTACATCGATACCAATAACGGCCAGATTCCGGTACACGGGCTTGCGACGAAACAGGTGCCGGTGCGGAACCCGACCGACAAACCGCTGCTCTCGTGGCGGGTCGCGATCTTGCCGTACATCGAACAGAACAGCCTGTACAACCAGTTCAAGTTCGACGAGCCGTGGGATGGCCCCAACAACAAGAAGCTGATCGCCCAGATGCCGAAAATCTTCGCCCCGGTCGGGCAACCGGGCAAGCCGGGGTTCACGCACATCCAAATGGTCGTCGGCCCGAACGCGATGCAACCGGGCGCCCGCTACCCCGCCTCGATTCTCGACGGCACGTCGAACACAATCGCGCTGGTCGAGGCCGCCAACTCGGTCGAGTGGACCAAGCCGGACGACGTGGTGTTGCCGGCGAAGTTGAACCCGGGCGACCTGCACAGGAAGTTCGGCGGGCAGTTCCCCGGCGGGTTCAACGTCGCGATGTGGGACGGTTCGGTGCGGTTCGTCCCGAACACGGTCACCGAGCGCACGCTCGGGCTGGCCATCAACCCGCGCGACGGGATGCCGCTGGGGCCGGACTGGGATGCGCCGCCGGGGAAGAAGTAAGTTGACCGCAGGCCCGCTCGCGGGTATGGGGCGGGCCGTTGCAAGGATGCCAAATGCCCTACACGGTCGAACTCGACACGTTCCACGGCCCGCTCGACCTGCTGCTGTACCTGGTCAAGCGGAACGAGGTGGACGTTCTCGACATTTCCATCGCCAAACTGGCCGATCAGTTTCTCACGTACATTCAAGCGATCCGGGAACTCGACATCGAACTCGCCGGCGAGTTCCTCGTGACCGCGGCCACGCTCATGGAGATCAAGAGCCGATCGCTCCTGCCCGCCGACGCCCAGTTCCCCAGCGATGACGCGCCCGACCCGCGGCGCGAACTGGTGCGGCAGTTGCTCGAATACCGCAAGTTCAAGGACGCGGCGGCGGCGCTAGAAGCCAAAGCCGAAGAGGCCGGGACGCGGCTAT
This sequence comes from uncultured Frigoriglobus sp., assembly GCA_964495365.1. Taxonomy (GTDB): domain Bacteria; phylum Planctomycetota; class Planctomycetia; order Gemmatales; family Gemmataceae; genus Gemmata. The sequence goes on from CAZBXY010000006.1 coordinate 12,561, forward strand.
CACGGCAGGAGCCGGCGGCTGATCCTGCCGACCGCGATCGCGGGCCGAAGGTGCGGGCGGTCGAGCTTTGGGATTTGGTGAGCGCGTTCGCCCGGCTCATGCGCGAGACGCAAAGCCTTCAGCCGGCGACGATCGCGGTCGATGACACCCCCCAACACGTCTACGAGGCCCGGCTCCGCGAGCGGGTGAGCGCGGCCGGCGGCCGGCTGGTGTTCCGCGACTGCTTCGACCCGCCGTACTTCAAGGCCCGGCTGATCGGCATCTTCCTGGCGATCCTCGAACTGATCCGCCACCGCGGGCTGGGGCTGGAGCAACCCGAACCGGACGGCGAAATCTACCTTGTCGAGCCGCCGGCGGAAGCAGAAGTGCCCGGTTCGTAGCGCAGCGGCGCTCGTTTGTGGGACAGGTCCCCACCTGAAACGGCCGAATTACGGCCGGTCGCCGGTGCGGCCGAGGACCGCGTCGGCGCGGTTGGCCCCGGCGGCGACCTGACCGAACACGTTGCGGTAGATGTCGTCGCCGTGCGGGCCGACGTGCGGAGACAGGGTGGCCCGCACGTGTCCGTCAACGAACAACACGTTCATGGACCGGCCGTGCGGGGACACCGGGCCGCCCCCCGGCGCGACGCCGGCGGCGGGCAGGTCCGCGGAGATCGGCATCAGGTCGGTCTCGTCGGTCGAACCGGCGATCGCGCTGGGCCGGCGCAGCCCGATCAGTTCGGAGTTCGGCCCGCGGAACCCCAGCGAGTACGTGTAGGCCGGGATGTCGATCGCGGCCGGGCACCCGGGCTTGTATCCGGCCGGCAGGTGCCCGTACTCGACCAGCGCGGTCGCGAACGCGTCGGCGGTCGGCATGGTGTTCGTGCCGACCTGCGGGTAGCGGCCCTGCGGGTCGTGGTCGGCGTATCCGCTCAGTCCGGTGTGCAGCTTGCGCAAGCTCTCCTGGCACGCGACCATGCGCTGCTCGTTGCGGGCCTTGGCGACCGCCGAGAGTACCAGCCCGAAGCTGACGAACGCGATGCACGCGGCGACGAGCAACTCGGCGCGGAACCGGCCGCCGGCGCGCGGGTCCGGGCCGTCGGTGACCGGCGGGGCCGTCAGCGCACCCGAAGGAACCGGCGCGCGGGTGCCGGGGCCGAACAGGATGTCGATTTCCGGCGGTTCCTCGGCGTAGTCGTGGATGAACGCCGGGAGGCCGGACCGGTGGGGTTCGGCCGACCGCGGCTCGTTCTCGACGACGTACCGGGCCAGCGCCCCGAGCGCGCGCACGGCCAGCCCGGGCCGCGGGGCCGGCGGGGCCTCGCGCTCGACCTCGGCGACCGCCAACAGCGGCGCCGCTTCGGCCCGCAGCCGCTCCAGGCGCGCGCGCACCGCGGGGTCCGTTTCGAGGCACGTGGCGACCGCGGCCCGCTCGATGGGGTCCAGCAGGTCGAACAGATAGCCGATCAGGTCTTCGTCGGACATGGTGATATCCGCCGCGCTCCCCTTCGGGTTACGCAAGTGGGATCTGGACTCCCGACCCCTGCTTCCTGTTGTCAGATTCCTGTTCCCCGTTCCCCGACTCCTGTCCCGCGGCGTTCCACTCCTCGGTGAGCCGGGCCAGGGCCGCGTGCAGCCGCGATTTCACCGTTCCCACCGGGATTTCCAGCGCGTCGGCGATGTCGCGGTACTTCAGCCCCTGAAAGTACGCCAGAATGACCACCTGCCGCAAGAGGTCCGGCAGCTTGTCCACCGCGGCGCGGACCAACTCGCGCTGCTCGCTGCGGTCGGCCGAATCGGGCGGCCCGTCGCCGGGTGCGGGCAAAAGCTCGAACAGCGGTCGCGGGTGCCCGTCCTCGTCGGGCGAAACGGCCGCGTCGGCCCGCTGGTCGGCCCGGCGGTTCCGCCGGCGGAGCGCGTCGATTGCCTGGTTCGTGGCGATCGCGTACAGCCACGGGCGTGCCGGGCGCCCCGGCTCGTACTGCTGGATCTTCAAGTACACTTGTACGAACGTGTTCTGGAACACGTCGTCGGCCAGGTCGTCGTCGCCGAGGTAGCGGCGCAGGTAGCCGAACAGCTCGCGCTCGTACCGGCGGACGAGGGTGCCGAACACGTCCCGCTCACCGGCGCGGAACCGGCCGAGCAGTTGTTCGTCGGTTTCCGGCGGGTGGCGGTTGGGTTCCAGCACGGCCCTTATTACCTGTTACGCGGCCCGGCGGCCGGGCGTTCGCGCGTTTGCGAGTGCGATTTTCAGAAGTGTATCATACCCGACCGTGATGGAGGAGAAAGGCAGGAACGCGGCTGACGCGGATTTCAGCGCGGAAGGCCGCGGATAAAACCAAGAGATTGAGTTGATCTCAATTCTCTGTGTTTCTGATCCGTGTTTATCTGCGCTGAAATCCGCGTCAGCCGCGTTCCTGCCTTTAATCCTCCGCCCGAGTCACCGGCGTCGTTGTTCCAGTCCGAACACGTTCCGCAGTCCGATGTAGAGCAACATGCTGATCGACCGCACGGCCTCCTTGCGGTTCACCTTGCTGGCCCCGGCTCGGCGGTTCTCGAAGAGGATCGGGTACTCGCCCAGCTTCGCTCCGGCCTTGTGGCAGCGGAACAGCACTTCCTGCTGGAACGAGTAGCCCCGCGAGCGCACGCGGTTCAGTTCCGCGTCGCGCAACGTGCTGACGCGGTAGCACCGGAACGCGCCGCTGGCGTCCTTCACCGGCATCCGGAACAGGAACCGCACCAGCATGTTCACCGTTTGGCTGATGACGCGCCGCGGGAGCGGCCAGTTCTCCGTTCCGCCGCCCCGAACGTACCGCGAGCCGATCATCACGTCGTACTTGCTCATCCCGGCGAGGATGCCCGGCAGGTATCGCGGCGGGTGACTGAAGTCCGCGTCCATGTTCAAAAGGTAGTCGTACCCTTGCGTCATGGCGAACTTCATCGCGGCGAGCGTGGCGGTGCCCAGCCCGAGTTTGCCGGGGCGGTGCAGCACGTGAACCCGCGGGTCGCGCTCGGACAGCTCGCCGGCGATGCGTCCGGTGCCGTCGGGGGAATTGTCGTCGATCACCAGCACGTCCGCATGCGGCACGACCTTCTGAATGTCCGCGATCAGCGCCGCGATGTTGCCGGCCTCGTTGTAGGTGGCCAGCGAGACGAGCAACCGCGGTTCGCCGGGTCGCGGGGCCGGTTCCCCCGGGGCCGGGGAGGGTTTGGCGCTCGGTGCGGGTTCGGGGGAAGCACTCACGGGCGGCTCGAGGGTGGCGTGCGGCACGGTGGTCACCGTGGGAAAGTTTCGAGTTCCGAGTGTCGGGTTCCCGGTTGCAGACGGCGGCCGTCAGGTTTTCACTTGAAACTTGGAACCTGGCACTTGGAACTCGGCCTTTGGCGCGGATACGCTATTTTCTAGGATACCGATCCCGTCACGGCAGATTATATGCCCGGCCCGGCCGGGATTTCGCCACCCTCCGCGTGCGGCCGAGGCCGCGTACGCCGGCGAGGCGCGGCACGCGGAATAAACAGACCGTCCGGTACAGCCCGCACCGACCGAGGACCGCTCATGGCCACCGTTCCGATCCAGTGCCCGGAGTGCGACAACCCGATGAAGGTGCCGGACTCGGTGTTCGGCAAGAAGATCAAGTGCAAGCAGTGCGAGCACACGTTCGTCGTGAAAGACCCGGACGCGGGCGCCAAACCGGCCGTGCGCCCGTCGAAACCGGGCGGCGGGGTGAAGCCGTCGAAGCCCGGCGGCGGAACCGTGAAGGTCAAGGAAGACCCCAAGCCGGAACCGGAACCGGCCGCGAAGCCCGCGTACAAGTTCCAGGACGACGATGACGACGACGGGGCGCGGCCGGACCCGATTACCGTGGTGGACGGCGGCGAGGACATCCCGCGGTGCCCGTTCTGCGCCAAGGAACTCGAGCCGCCGGACGCGGTCGTGTGCATCCACTGCGGGTTCAACAACGTCACCCGCGTGCGTGCCGAGTCCAAAAAGGTGTGGGCGCCGGACTCCGGCGACTGGATGAACCACCTCGGCCCCGGCGTGCTCGCCCTCATTCTCTGCATCGGGCTGATCGTACTCGATGTCATCGTGTACTTGAACATGCGCGAGTGGCTGACCGACACGTTCCTCCAGAAGGAGGAGAAGAACGCCCAGGGGGAGACCGATTTCTACCTCAAGCCGGGGGCGTTCATCACGCTCATCTTCGCGGCCACGGTGATGCCGATCATCGGCTTCGGCCGGTTCGCGTTCAAGCGGCTCGCCATCGATTACATGCCGACGGAGAAGGTCAAGAATTAGTCGTTGGTCATTGGTCCTTTGTGATTGGTCATTGGTCCTTCGCCTCAAACTTCGCGGTTCGGTTTCCGATACGCAGAGCCAATGACCAATCACAAAGGACCAATGATCAATGACCAATGACCAATGACAAAGGACCAATGAGATGCTCGCCCAGCTCCGCACCTTCGCGCTGCTCGGCATCGACGCGGTGCCGGTCGAGGTGGAGGTCGATACGTCGCCGGCCCGCGAGCCGAAGACCGTGATGGTCGGGTTGCCCGACGCGGTGGTGCGCGAGAGCGTCCACCGCATCGAGCGGGCGCTGGTGAACCTCGGCTACCACCTCGCCTACGGCCGCACCGTCATCAACCTGGCCCCCGCCGACCTGCGCAAAGACGCCGGGGCGTTCGACCTGCCCATCTCACTCGGTCTGCTCGTCGCCACGGGGCAAATCGTCGCCGATCAGCTCGAAACCTTCGCAATCGTGGGCGAGTTGGCCCTGGACGGGAACGTGCGCCCGGTGGTCGGGGCGCTGTCGATGGCGATGGAGGCCCGGGAACGGGGGCTGAAGCGGCTCATCGTGCCCACCGCGAACGCCCGCGAAGCGGCCGTCGTGCGCGAGATCGAGGTGTTTGGGGTCGGGTCGCTCGAAGAAGCGGTCGGGATCCTGACGGGAAAGGGGCTGATCGACCCGGTTTCGCCGGCGACCGACGAACTGGAACGTTTGAATCAATACACGATCGACTTCGCGGACGTGAAGGGGCAGGAGTTCGCCAAGCGGGCGCTCGTGGTCGCCGCCGCCGGCGGCCACAACGTTATCATGCTCGGAAGCCCCGGCGGGGGCAAAACGATGCTCGCCCGCCGGCTGCCGACGATCCTTCCGCCGCTCACACCCGACGAAAGTCTCGAAACGACACGGATTTACTCCGCGGTGGGCAAACTCGGTCCCGGCGAGTCGCTGCTCTGCACGCGACCGTTTCGCAGCCCGCACCATTCGATCAGCGGGGCCGGGATGGTCGGCGGCGGCAGCGTCCCGCAGCCGGGCGAAATCTCGCTCGCCCACCACGGCGTGCTGTTCCTCGACGAGCTGCCCGAATTTAACCGCAACAGCCTGGAGGCGCTCCGTCAACCGCTTGAAGAGGGCCACGTCACGATCAGCCGGGCGGCGCACAGCACGACGTTCCCGGCCGATTTCGTGCTCTGTGCCGCGATGAACCCGTGCCCGTGCGGCTTTCTGGGCGACCCGAAGAAGCCGTGCAAGTGTGCCCCGATCGCGATCGAGAAGTACATGGGCCGCATCTCGGGGCCGCTGCTCGACCGCATTGACCTTCACATCGAAGTCCCACCGGTTCCATTTGAAGACCTGTCGAAACCGGCCGACGGCACCGGCAGCGCCGCGATGCGCGAGCAGGTCTTCGCGGCGCGGGCGGTTCAGGCCAGGCGATTCGGCGCCAAAGCCGGCGGGCTGAACGGCCGGATGACCTCGCGCCAGATTCGCGAACACTGCGTACTCGATTCTGACGGCCAAACGGTTTTGAAGGACGCGATGGAGGCGCTGGGGCTATCGGCCCGCGCGCACGACCGCATCTTGCGGGTGTCGCGCACGGTCGCCGACCTCGCCGGTAGCGACCGCATCACACAGGACCACGTCGCCGAGGCGATCGGCTTCCGCGCCCTCGACCGCAAACTGTGGGAGCGCTGATGCCATGACGGAAGAAGAGTGGCTGAGGTGTGAAGACCCGTCATCGATGTTTACAACAGTGAAGGGTCGCAAGAACGATCGGAAGTTGCGTCTATTCGCCGTCGCCTGCTGCCGTCGCATCATTCCACTTCGCGACGATGAGGACTCGCAGAAGGCCTTGGCGGTTGCTGAACTATTCGCTGATGGTCTGGCGCTAAAACCTCAACGACGTAACGCGCAACATGCGGTCGTCGATTCTCACGGCCAATCTGTTGTTGTCCACACCTTGAGCAAAGTGGCTTTTGATGCAGCGTTTCGGTCATCGGTGTCCGCAGCCAATCGAGTCGCCCAAGTCGCAGTTCGGCACCTCGGCGAGCCTGAAGACACACTGGCGATCTACAAGCAGGCCGCGATCCGGAGGGCAGAGCGAGCAAAAGAGCTTGCTGCACAGACCGCGTTGCTTCGCGACATCTTCGGCAACCCGTTCCGGCCCGTCGCGCTCGACCCGGCGTGGCTCACCTCCGACGTTCTCGCGCTGGCTCGCGGCATTTACGACGACCGCGCCTTCGACCGGATGCCGATTCTGGCCGATGCCCTTCAAGACGCGGGTTGCGCGAACGAAGACGTACTGAACCACTGTCGGAGCGATGGGCCGCACGTCCGCGGGTGCTGGGTGGTCGATCTGGTATTGGGGAAGGCTTGAGGTTCGTGCTTTCAGCCCCGGAGGGGCGACCGATGTTAGCCCGGGGTGCAGCGAGGCTTGGCGAGCGCAACCCCGGGAACCGCGACAGAAGATTCCTCAAGCCCCGGAGGGGCGACAGAGCCGACCGCGTACCCAGGGTTGCGCTCGCCGAGCCTCGCTTCACCCCGGGCTAACATCGGCCGCCCCTCCGGGGCTGAAAACACGGGTGCCCCATGACCGAGGCCGAATGGCTCGCCGGCGAGGACGCGCGGGACCTCGTTCAGCGCGAGCTGCATGGCGCCGGCGCGCGGAAGCTGCGGCTGTTCGCGGTCGCGTGCTGCCGGTGCAGCCGGCAGCTGCTCCTCGACAAGACCCACCGCGCCGCCCTCGATGTCGCCGAGCGCTACGCCGACGGGCTGGCGACCGACCGGGAACTCGCGGCGGTGGCGAACAAGGCCAGCCCGCGGGCACGTGGACTGTTGCGCCGGGCGAACACCGAGCGCGAGATGCGCCGCTGGTCCGAGGCGACCGCGGTCGCCAACGCCACCCGCCCCTGTACGCAACATTGGCACGCCTCCAACAACGCCGCCGATGCGGTGTGGCACGTCACCCGCGCCGCGCACTGGCCCATCGGCCCGCGGCTCGTGGCGCTCCTCCGCGACATCTTCGGCAACCCGTTCCGCCCGGTGGCGATTGATCCGGCGTGGCTCACGTCCGACGTTCTCGCACTGGCGCGCGGCATCCACGACGATCGCGCCTTCGACCGAATGCCAATCCTCGCCGACGCGCTCCAGGACGCCGGCTGCGCGAACGAGGACATCCTCTCCCACTGCCGCGCCGCCCGCGAGCACGTTCGCGGGTGCTGGGTGCTCGATCTCGTGTTGGAAAAGGCGTGAGCGTCACGGGTCGAAGCCCCGCCCGTCCCGCGGGTCGATGCCGTTGCGGATCATGTCCGGCGAGGTCTTCTCGGACACGAACCGGACCGAGCCGTCTACCATCGCGACCAGGAACCCGCCCGAGTGCGGGCCGCCGAGTTTCGGCAGCGGGCCGGCGCGGTCGAACGGCAGCTCCTTCGGCTGCGGCCACGGCACCCGGTCGGCGGCCTCGACCGCCCAGATGGTATTCGAAATGCCGTCCGTGATCTCGGTCATCCGCGGCGGTTTTTGCCCCGGCGGGTAGAGCGTGTTCGGGCCGACGAACACGCGGTAGCGGGTCTGTACCTCCTCCGGCGGGTCGGTGGCCGAGACGAACGTCTTGATCCGCGTGTCGGCGAACCGCTTGTTGGTCGGCCCATCCCACCGCTCGCGCGGGTTCATCGCCCGGAACACGCTGTCCTGCTCGATGTGCGGGAGGATGTAGTACCGCCAGCTCAGGTTGTCGTCGGTCGCCGGCGGGAGCGTGCCGTTACTGTCGTGGTAGTTCAGCGTTCCGAGGCTGATCTGCTTGAGGTTATTCGAGTCATTCATGCGGGCGGCGGCCCCACGCACCTTCGAGACCGCGGGTAAGAGCAGCGCGACCAGGAGGACTGGCGTGAGTAGCGTGCCGATGCCGCCGAGGATCAACCCGGCGACGGCGGCGTTGCGACCGCCCGGTCGGCTTAGCGCGATCCCCGAACAGATCAGGGCCGGAACGCCCAGAAGCGGCCCCAGGCAGAGCGACGGAACGCCGAGGATCAGCCCCGCGGTCGCCAGCCCGTTGGAGGCCGCGGCGCCGGACCCGCGGCGCCGGGAGCGGTCGTCGTAATCGTCGTCGTCTTCGTAACGGCGCCGGCGCGGGCGGTCGTCATCGTCATCGTCATCCTCGTTGTCGCGCCGGCGCCGCGGGGGGTCGCGGTCGTTACGGTCTTCGCGGTCGCCTTTGTCCCACGGGCGGTTGCGGGGCGGGTCGTTCTCGTTCTCGGCCACGGCGCTTCTCCGGCGAGGTTTGGGTCTGGCGAATAGGATAATGCGACGGAGTGTCCATCGCCACAACCCGCGCGGATGTCATTTTGCGCGTCGTTCGTTTCCCAGGGTGGCGCCCGCGAAGCGCGAGCTGACCCTGGGCTGTGATATGCAACCCCTTCGGGGTAAATACAAAGACCCGACCATCGCCCCGCGAGGTGTACCCATGCTCTCCCGTCGCGCGCTTGTGCTACTCGTTCCGCTCGCGGTGCTGCCGATGCTCCCGGCGGCCGACCCGCCGGTCGCCAACCCGGACAAACTCAAGGCCATCCCGGCCGCGATGCAGAAGTTCGTGGACACCGGCGACCTCTCCGGGGCCGTGACCGTCGTCGGGCGCAAGGACGGCGTGGTCGCGTTCGACGCGGTCGGTCTGAGCGACCTCGTCGGCAAGAAACCCATGACGAAGGACACGCTGTTCCGCATCGCATCCATGACCAAGCCGATTACCGCGATCGGGATCATGATCCTCGCCGACGAGGGGAAGCTCTCGCCCGATGACGACGTGGCCAAGCACCTGCCGGAGTTCACCAACCAGAAGCTCCTCGCGCAAGGGATCGACGACCAGACGCTCCGCAAACCCAAGCGCCCGGTCAAGCTACGCGACCTGATGACGCACACGAGCGGGGTGGCCAACTACCCGAAGGGTGTGGACGACGTGTACACGAAGCGCAACCGCACGCTCGCGGAGACGGCGCTCGCGACCGCGCTTCAGCCGCTCACCTTCGAGCCGGGCACGAAGTGGAGCTACTCGAACCCCGGCATCGACACCCTCGGCCGCGTGATCGAAGTGGTGAGCGGCGAGAGCTACGAAAAGTTCTTGCAGACGCGCATTTTCGACCCGCTCGGGATGAAGGACACGACGTTCTACCCGACGAAAGAACAGGCCGCGCGGCTGGCGATCACCTACGGCAAGGACAAGGGCGGCAAGCTGATCGACAGCGGGTTCGGGCTGATCGCGCTGCCGCCGAACCCCAAGCACCCGATCCCCGCCGGCGGGCTGGTGTCGTGCGGCGCCGACCTCGCGCAGCTCTACCAACTGATGCTCCACAAGGGCGAACGGAACGGCAATCGCATCCTGAGCGAAAAGGCCGTCGCGGAGATGACCCGCGTGCAAACCGGCGAGATCAAAACGGGTTTCGTGGACGGAATGGGCTTCGGGTACGGCTGGGCGGTGGTGCGCGAGCCGAAGGGCGTGACCGCGATGCTCTCCGCGGGCACGTTCGGCCACGGCGGGGCGTTCGGCACGCAGGGCTGGATCGACCCGGCGCAGGATCTGTTCGTGGTGCTCCTGATCCAGCGCACCGGCCTGGCCAACGGCGACGCCTCTCCGATGCGCGAGCAACTGCAAACGCTCGCGGTGGAGGCGGTCAAGAAGTAGGCGGACGGCGCACGATCGCCGGCGGGCGCCCGGCGGTCGCGCCACTTCGGACAAAAACCGAGGTGCCCGTTCGTTGCGTTCGCCCGGTCCCCCGCGTACACTCGCTGTGCTTCTCGGCGGGCTGATGCCGCGCCGTTCCCCACACCCACACTCTCCACCATGAACCGACGCGAATTCATCGCCACCGCAGCCGTCGCGGGCACCGGGCCAATCCTCCTGGGCATGACCCGGAAGGCCGAGGAGAAGAACCCGGTGATCGGCGCCGGCGAGCACAAGTACGAGTGCCACCACAACTGGGGCGAGGTGCCCGGCGACCACGAATGGCAGACGACGCACAACGTCGCGCTCGACGCCAGCGGCCACGTGTACGTCACGCACCAGGGGTTGAAGAAGAAGGGCCTCGATACGGTGTTCGTGTTCGACCCGAAGGGGAAGTTCGTTCGGTCGTTCGGCAAGGACTGGCACGGCGGCGGGCATGGGGTCGAGATCCGCAAGGAGGGGGGCGAAGAGTTCATCTACTTCTCGAACACCTGGACCCAGACCAAGAAGGTCGTGAAGACGAACCTCAAGGGCGAGGAGGTGTGGGCGAAGGGCCGGCCGGAGTGCAAGGAGTACGACGGGCCGGCGAACGCACCGTACAACCCGACCAACATCTGCTGGCTGCCCGACGGCGGGTTCAACGTCGGCGACGGGTACGGGTCGAACTACCTGCTCAACTACGACAAGGACGGCAAGCTCCTGAAGGTGTTCGGCGGCACCGGGACCGAGAAGGGCAAGATGCGCACCCCGCACGGACAGTGGCTCGACGCCCGCGACCCGAAGAAGCCGGCGCTGGTGGTGTGCGACCGGGCCAACGGTCGGTTGCAGTGGTTCGGCCTCGACGGCACCCCGATCGACGCGACCGAGAAAGAGAAGGTGGTGCTGTTCCCGGCACACGCGAAGACCCGCGGTGACGTGCTCATGGTCCCGGACCTGCACGCCCGCGTCAGCCTCTTCGGCAAGGGCAACAAGCCGATCGTTCACCTGGGCGATGACGGCTCCGAGGCCGACACCGCGTGGCGCAAAAAGGTACTCGACGGGTTCAAGGTCCGCCAGCAGCCGAAGGAGTGGCCCGCCGGCAAGTTCATCCACCCGCACGACGCGGCGTTCGACAAGGACGGCAACATCTTCGTGGTCGAGTGGGTCGCCACCGGCCGCGTGTCGTTGCTGAAGAAGGTGGGATAGTAGGTCACTCGCTCCGCGAGTGACACCAGCCACCGACACGAAGATACGAGTAGCAAAGGGCGCGACTCGCGGAGCGAGTCGCCTACTTTCAAAGGCCGTCATGCCTCGCACTCTCATCACCCTCATCGTTCTCGCCTTCGCCACGTCCGCCTTCGCCGCGGAGCCGGAGAAGATCGACCTCTGGCGCGCGGACACCGCCGGGTACAAGATCTACCGCATCCCGGGCGTCGTGGTGACGAAAGCCGGCACCGTACTCGCGTACTGCGAGGCCCGCAAGACCGCGAGCGACTGGGCGACCATCGACATTCTGATGCGCCGAAGCACCGACGGCGGGAAAACCTGGGGCGAGCCGCAGAAGATCGCCGGCGTGCCCGGGCCGAAACCGCGGAACCCGATCGCGCTGGAGAAGAAGATCGGGAACACGGACGACATCACGTACAACAACCCGGTGATGATCGCTGACCGCAGCGGGGCCGTTCACCTCCTGTTTTGCCTCGAATACATGCGGTGCTTTTACGCGCGCTCCGACGACGACGGGAAGACGTGGACCAAACCCGAAGAGATCACCGCGAGCGCGTTCGACCCGCTCAAGAAGGAATACGACTGGAAGGTACTCGCCACCGGACCGGGACACGGGATTCAGCTCAAGAGCGGGCGGTTGGTGGTCGCGTGCTGGCTCTCGACCGGCACCGGCGGCAACGCCCACCGGCCGAGCATTGTCACCACGATCACTAGCGACGACAACGGGAAGTCGTGGAAACCTGGCGAAATCGCGATTCCCAACACCGCCGAGTGGGTGAACCCGAACGAGTCGTGCCTCGCGGAACTGCCCGACGGGACGGTGATGCTCAACGCGCGGAGCGAATCGAAAGCGAACCGCCGACTGGTCGTCACCAGCCCCGACGGCGCCAGCCAATGGAGCAAACCGACGTTCGACGACGCGCTCCTGGAGCCGATCTGCATGGGGAGCCTGCTCGGGGTGCCCGGGGCGAAGCCGGTGCTCTTGTTCAGCAACCCGGACAACCTGGAGAAGGCCGGCGCAAAGACTCCGCCCGCGCCGGGCGCGAGTCGCGACCGCAAGAACGTCACCGTGCGGTTCAGCGACGACGGCGGCAAAACCTGGACCGCGAAGCGCGCGATCGAGAGCGGGTTCAGCGCCTACTCGGACCTGGCGGTGCTGAAGGACGGTACAGTTCTGCTGCTCTACGAACGTGCCAGCGAAACCGGGGCGAACTACGGCCGTCTCACGCTGGCCCGCTTCCCGCTGGAGTGGCTCCGCGAGAAATGACGCCAGCGAACCGGTTCACCAGCCGGCGGGCGTGCCCCAGACGCCCGGCGTGACCAGTTCGCCCAGGTTGCCCGCCGGGTCGCGGAAGTAAAGCGACCGGCCGCCTCGCGGCCACGTCACTTCTTGTTCGATCGCGACGCCGCGCGCGACGAGGTGTTCCCGCCACTCGTCGAGCGCTTCGGGGCGGATGCCGAGGGCGAAGTGCCCCGGTCCGGTCGCGCCGTGCGCCGGGAGGTGTTCGCCCGGGAGCGTCGCGGCCGGGTTGAACACGAGCAGCACGCTCGCCGGGCCGACGCGGAAGAACACGTGCCGCTCGCGGTCGCGCCCGAGTACCGGCAATCCCAAGACGCCGGCGAAGAACGCCTCCGCGGCGTCCAGGTCGGCCGCGTAAAGGGCCGTTTCGACAACCGTTTCGATCGGCGGCACTGCGAACCCCTCCGAACGCGCCATGTCTTTTGACCTCCCCCTTGAGGGGGAGGTCGCCGCACAAGCCAGACTGCACAGCAGGCGCAGCGGACACGAGCGGGTGGGGGGTGGAGGGTTGAGCAAAGGGAATCGCCCTCACCCCCCACCCGCTTCGCTGCGCGAAGCGACCTCCCCCCTTGAGGGGGAGGTCAAGATTGAAGAACCCTCCGTCACCCCGACGCCGCTGCGCCCGAGCGCGCGGAACTGATCGGCGAGCGCGAACACCCGCTGCACCGCGTCGTCCGGGCCGACGCCGCGGGCGTGAATATTCGACACGAGGTTGCGGTCGGCGTCGGTGTGCCCGGCGCGCGGGCGGAACGCGAGGTACGCCGACAGGCTCTCCGCGGTCGCCAGCCCCGGGCGCTCGCCGATGAGTAGCACCACGACTGCCGGCGAAAGTAGCTCGCCCACGTCGTTCATCACCCCAACGCGACAGTACCGTACCAGAAACGGGCGGCCGAACGACCACCCGCGCTCCCGTGTGGCCGAGTGGAGCCGAGGAAGCAGTTCCGGCACCTGCGCCGCAACGGCGGTTGCGGAGAGGCCGTCCCCGATGACAAGCTGAAGGTCGGCGCCGGCCGGACAGTTGGCGCGGACGAGTTCGCCCGACTCCGGCGCGAGCTTCCGGCCGAGATCGGGCCGGCGCAAGTATTCGGCCTTCGACGCGGCCCGCGTGCGCGCCTCGAACAACCCGAACCGCTCGACCCGCTCCGCGCCGAAATCGCGGGCGAGATCGACCTCGGCCCGCACCGCGTCGCGCGCCGCGGCGTGGTCGGCGCGGAGCTGGAGAAGGGTCGAAGTGCGGTACGCCGGCCCGGCGCGCCCGACCAACACCCGAGCGGGCGTGCGCGCGAGCGCCCGTTCCACCGGATCGAGTGGTGACAGTGCTTCACTCACGACTCAGCTCCGAATGTGCGGCGGACCGGGGAACCTCTTCCGCGCGCCTGCGAACCACGCCACCACAAGCGCCACAATCATCCCCCCGACAACATACGCGGCTTTCTCGTTCGGCGGCTGCATTCCGATCACCACGAGCGCCGCGCACCCCAGCACGCTGACTGCGGCGAGCGGACGGAACCACGCGCCGAGGCTCCACGGCCCCATTTCCGTCCACCAGCGCCCGTAGGCGACCGCGCCGAGTGCGGTGGGCAGCACGTATGAGATGTACAGCAGCACCGCGGCCGAGGCGGCGATGGTGGCGTAGGCGTCCGCGTACGCGGTGAACAGCACCGCGGCCGTCGCGACGAGCCAGACCGCCACCGGCGGCGTGCGGAACTTCGGCGAGACGAACCGCACCGCCTTTGAAAATGGGAGGCCACCATCACGGGCGAACGCGAACGCCATTCGCGATGCCGATGTCACCGTCGCGAGGCCGCAGAGGTACTGCGCGACGACGATCCCGCCGCAGAGCGCGAGGTAGAACCCCCGCGGGAGTACATCGCCCAGCGTGAATACGAACGCCTGTTCGCCTTTTTCTGCGACGGCCGCGGGTTCTCGCATCGCGAGCACCGCGGCGCAGAGCATTAACCAGCCGAACACCGCCGACACCCACACCGACCGCACGATTCCGCGCGGGACGTTGCGCCCGGCGTCGGAGGTTTCTTCCGAGACGTGCGCCGAAGCATCAAACCCGGTGATGGTGTACGCCGGCAGGAGGAAACCGAGCGCGAACAGCCACACGAGCGATTCCGTTCGCGGCCACACCTCAGCTTCGGCCGGCACCCCGCTGTAGTTCGTGAAGGTCCAGAGGCGCGAGAAGTCGAGCGAAGCCGCACCGACCAGCAGCGCGGCTGTGACGACGATCGCGACGAAGAGAATCCAGTATCCGCTGAAGTCGGTGAGGACGCGGGTGACGCGGATACCGAGGTGGTTGACGATCGCGTGCGACGCGGTGATGAGGCCGACCGCGAGGAGCTGTGTCAGCGCGTCGGGCTTCAGGTCCGGGGCGAATGCGCCGAGCGCGAAGCGGAACGTGCCGACGTTGATCGCTGCGAGTACCGCGACCAGCCCCGCGAGGTTGAACCACGCGGTCGCCCAGCCCCACCCGCGCCCGCCGAGCGTCGCGGCCCAGTGGTACAGGCCGCCCGCGGTCGGGAATGCGGACGCGATCTGCCCCATCGTCGCCGCGACGCCCAGCGCGAACAGCCCGACGAGCGGCCACCCGATGCCGATGCTCGCCCCGCCCACCGAGCAGTACCCGACGTGGAACGAGGTGATCCCGCCGGCGAGGATACAGATGATGGAGAGCGAGATGGCGAAGTTCGAGAACCCACCCAGCACGCGGGCGAGTTCCTGGGCGTAGCCCATTTTGTGCAGGATGCGCGCGTCCTCGGATTCGTCCGGCGCGGGCGGCAGCGGTGTGGACATGCGGCAGTTGTATGGAACGCCGGCTCCCGCGCCGTACCGGGAACCACCATGACGGGGCTACATCATGAGGCTCCGCCACCAGCGGCCGAACCGCTCGCCGAGCCACCACCGCGGCTTCACCTGCGGGCCGTAGGTGAGGCCGAACTTCTTCATCGCGGTGTCGGTGATGCCGCTGACCACCTCGCCGGGGTCGTCCGAGATGATGAGTTGATCGAGGTCGAGCGCGTCGATCGTCTTCTCGGTCACCATCAGCCGCAACTGGTCGATGAGCGGGCGCCAGTAGTCGGTGCCCACGAGCGCCACCGGGAAGTTCTCGACCTTCCCGGTCTGGATCAGCGTCGCGACCTCGAACAACTCGTCCAGCGTGCCGAACCCGCCGGGGCACACGACGAACGCGTAGCTGTACTTCACCAGCATCAGCTTGCGGACGAAGAAGTACTCGAAGTCGATCCACGAATCGACGAAGGGGTTGGGCTTCTGCTCGTGGGGCAGAATGATGTTGCACCCGATCGACCGGCCGCCGGCTTCCTTCGCGCCGCGGTTGGCGGCCTCCATGATGCCCGGGCCGCCGCCGGTCATGGTGGTGAACCCGGACTTCGCCAGCAGGCGCCCGACCTGGCGGGCCGTGGCGTAGTAGCGGTGGTGCTCGTCGAACCGGGCCGAGCCGAACACGGTCACGCACGGGCCGACGAAGTGCAACTTGCGGAACCCGTAGACGAGTTCGCGGAAGATCTTCACCGCCTGCCAGAGTTCGAACTTGCGGGTGTGCGGCCCCCGGAGGAACTTGGTCTCGGCCGGGGCCGCGGCCCCCGCGTTGCGCTTCCACTCGCCGGACAACATGGGCGCGTCTGGTTCCAAAACTTTATCGGCCATTTTCGTAGCCCCCTTTCGGGGCCAATGACGAATGCCCCACCAGTGCCCTGAAATGACGAAGAGGACGGCGGTGGGCCGCTTTCATTCGTCATTGGTGGGGCACTGGTGGGGCATTCGTCATTCCACTTTCAGTTCTCAAGCAGGGAAATGGGACACTTCCCCCAACATCTATTATTCGCGTGCGATGCCGGCGATTTTCATCAATTTGTCGGTTTCGCGATACGCCTCGGTGACCCACTCGACGATCTTTTCGGGCTCCGGCGAGTATTCGAGTTCGATGCTGATCGCCCCGTTAATCCCCAGGGCCGCGATCTCTTTGAGGTACGGCCCGAAGTTCACGACCCCGCGCCCCGGCGGGAGATCGCCGTGAACCTTGCCGTCGCAATCGCTGATGTGAACGTGGATCGCCTTCCCCTTCAGGGCCCGCAGTTCCTCCGGCTTCGTGCCCGCCAGTTGCAGGTGCGAAACGTCGATGTTCGCGCGGACCGCGGGGTGCCCCACGTCGTCGATGAATCGCACCATGGAGGGCACGTCGTTCAACAGTGACAGCTTGAACGGCTCCAGTTCCAGCGCGATGCCCAGGCCGAGCCGCGCCGCGTACTCGCCGAGCACTTTGAGGTGTTTCACACCCGTGGCCCACTGCTCCGCCGGCGGGATCACCTGCCGCTCCCAGATGTATTCGCCCAGAACGAGCAACAGGTTTCGCGCCCCCAGTTCGTAACAGAAGTCGAGGTACGCGCGGCACCGGTCGAGGTGGAACCGCTGCACACTGGGGTTGAAGTCGATCAGGCCGACGGCCACGCACGCGACGCTCACGATCGGCAGGCCGGCCTTCTCACACTCGGTGCGGATGAGCTTCCGCTCGCGCGCGTCGGTGTCGAGCGGGTCGGCGAAGATGTCGATCGAGTCGAACCCGATCGCCTTCGTCTGGTGGATGCCGAACGCGGTGCCCTTGCCGGCCTGCGCCCAGGCGGAGTTGATGAGGCCCAGTTTCATGGAGAGGTCTCCGGGTGGTGGGGCGAACGGTCGGTGTGAGCGGGCCGGTGAGAGTGATGAGGTTTCACCGGCCGGCTCACACCGGCCGTTCGCCTGGGAGTGCGTTCCGACCCGCTAATCACTCCCCGATCACGTCCTCGAACTTGAACACCGCGACGGTTTTCTTCACCGGGTTCGCCGGGTCCACGGTCATCGCGCCCACATACACGGTCCGCTTGCTACCGGTCGCGGTCGGCGTGGTCGCAACTACCGGAGCACACATCACGCCGCCGATCGGGGTGCCGTCCCAGCGGAACCCGGGCAGCGGTTTCTGCCACACGACCGCGCCGGTTTGCGGGTTCAGACACACCACAAGCCCCACCGCCGACACCGCGTACACCGCGACCGGGTGCCCGCCGCTCGCGGCGACCGCCGGACCGCTCATCAGCGCGACACCGGACCCGATGTTCGCCTTCCACCGCAGTTTGCCCGTGCGCCGGTCGATCGCGTACACGCACCCGTCGCGGCCGTTCGCGTACACGCTGAACGCATCGGTCACAACGCCCGTGTGACACGGCTGCGGCAGCGGGTAGCGCCACTCCTCCTTGCCGGTGGTCGCGTCCAGACACACGACGGCCCCGGCGGCGGCCCGCTCCGGCTCGCGGTCTTCTTCGTCGTAGCGGAACGTGTCGTAGCCGATGTTGCCGGTGCCGACCGCGAAGAACACCTTGCTCCCGCTCACCGCCGGGGCGCCGAACGCCCGCAGCTTCAGGTCGGTGCGCCATTTCTCCTCACCGGTGTTGGCGTCGAGCGCCACCGCGACGTAACTGTAAAGTCCGCTCCCGAAGAACACCAACCCGCCCCGCACCGCGGGCGCGGCATCGACGTGAATCCCCTTCGCCTTGCCCCCCGGGAAGTGCCAAAGTTTCTCCCCAGTGTCGGCGTTCACACAAAAGAGGCCGTCGTCGCCGGCGGGGAAATAGACCTTCCCGTTCGCGACCGCCGGCGCGCCCTCGGTGTGGCTGGCGGTCTCGAACGGGGCCTTCCACGCCGGTTTACCATCGGCCGCGGTCAGGCAGAACAACCGGCAGTCGGTATCGGTGTGTAGTCCTTCGCCGCAGTACACCTTTCCGTTCGCGACCGTCGGCGTGCAGAACACGACCTTCAGGAACTGGGGCGGATCGCCCTCGTAGGCGAAGCGCCAGTCGATCCGCCCCGTGTGTCGGTTCACGGCCACGATCGCGCCCTTGTTCCCGCCCACGTCGGCACCGAACACGAGCCGGTCACCGTCGAGCGCCAGGTTCGACATGACGCGCCCGAACCGCGGCACGTTCGCCCCGTCCTTGACCTCGAACACCTCCAGCGCGACCGGTTCGCCAACGAGGCGCGGCACGAACGACGCCTCGGCGTCACCGGCTTGCGTGTCGCCCGTCACCTGCGCCGGCCGACGCGCGCCCGTCAGAAGCACCGTCGAGAACCCGCACAAGAGAAGCACGCCGAGCGCGACCGATTCGCCCGAGAGGCTCAGTCGCACCGGTGGTTCGGCTCCGTCGGCCGCCTTTGTGGCGGCCCGGTACGCCGCGTACACGGTCGCGACAGCCAGGGCGATCCCGATGAACGTGAACTCACGCATCGGAAGTTCCGTTGTCGAATTCCAGTCGGCGAAGATCGCGGTGAGCACGGTGCAAACCGCGGCGAACGCCGTGAGGCCCACGAGCGCGAGCAGTTCCGTGCGGCCAGGGGTCGCGGTGACGGCAGGATCATCACTCGCCATGCGCCGGTAGCGCCGGCCGGCCCACACTAACCCCACGAGCGCGATCACGGTGAGGGACATCGTGAACGCGCGCGGCCCGAATAGCGGTGACCACGCGAGCCAGTGCTGCCGATACGTGTAAACGACCCAGTAGAGAAGTGCGAGCGTGCTGTTGACGCTGGCGACGACGAGGAACGCCCGCCACCGCTTCATGCCGACGGCCATTCGCGCGAACACGCCGGGGAACAGCGCCGCGACGATCGCCAGCGGACCCACCAGCACGAACGAGGGGATCACGGCGAACAGCGCCGGCGAACGGCCGGTGTCAGCCGGCCGGTGGTGGGCTATACGAATCACCGGCCGGCTGACACCGGCCGTTCGCCCGTCGTCCTCGCACTTCTTCGGCTTCTCCGCCGGCGGGCCGTAGCCCGGCTTCTCCTTCTCGTCGGGTTCGGGCGGCTTGGCCTTTTTCGCCAGCGCGTCCTCGACTGTTTTGATCATCTCCGCGCTCGTGCCCTTGAACGTGCGCCGCAGGAACGGCTCGCCGTTCTGGAACGCCCACCGCACCGTCTTGCCGTCCTCGTCGGCCAGGCCCGACAGCGAGAACCACGTCCCCTCCACGAACACCCGCGCGTCGTAGGCGTTCCCGTCGCGGTGGACGAAGAACACCAACTGCCGGGTCTTGTCCAACCGGTCGAAGATGGTCTTGGTGTCGCCGGCCTTCTTCGCCTCCTTGTTCCCGGTCATGTTCACCGGGAGCCGCTCAAACGGCGGTTCGCCCTTCAGTTTCTTGTCGAGAACGAAGACGGCCGTGGGGCGGTCCTTGTTGTCCGGGTCGAGCTTGTCCACTTTCGCGACGAAGATGAACTGATCGCGCTCGATCGGCTCCGCGAGCGGGGTGAGCTTCGTGATGACCGCGTGTGCGGCGGTCGCAGCGAGGAGGATGGCGAAGAGGGCGAGTGCGGAAATGCGCGTCATGGCGGGAAGAGTCCTTCAGGCGGGCAGCGATGAGATGAGTTTAGCCGAAGGACCGCTTTCAAAGTAGTAGGCACACTCCTGTGCCGTGCGATCGGGTCAGACTCCGTAGGCGGTCTGCGCTGTGAAGCGACGGCACACGGAGTGTGCCTACTACTTTGAAGAACCTCACGTCCGCCGGAACTGCTTGTCGAGTTCCTGTCGGCTGAACAACAGCGACGTGGGCCGGCCGTGTGGGCAGTGGTGGCTGTCTTCGGCCATCTCGCGCAGGTGCAACAGGTACGTGATCTCTTCGGCCGAGAGCTTGTCCCCGGCCTTCACCGCGGCCTTGCACGCCATCGTTGCCATGAGCAGGTGCAGCAGCGCCTCTTTCGTCGGCGGGCGCTCCTGCGTGAGCAAATGGTCGATCACCCCGCGCAGGATCGTGTGCGGTGCTCTGCGTCCGAGCAGCGTCGGGTAGCTCGAAAGCAGAATCGTGTTCCCGCCGAAGTCGGACACCTCCAGCCCCAGTTCGCGCAGCGCGTCGGCGGCTTCCAGAACGAGCGCCGCCTGCTCCGCGGGGAGGTCGATCGGTTCGGGGATGAGTAACCGCTGCACTTCGAGGTGCCCGGCGCGGATGCGGGTCCGCAGTTGCTCGAACAGGATGCGCTCGTGCAGCGCGTGCTGGTCGATGACGAGCATCCCGTCGGCGGTTTCGAGTACCAGGTACGAGTCGTGGAGCTGAATCGCCGTGTGCGGCGCGAGCTTCGGCAGCGCCGAAGGCGCGGAACCTAACCCCCCAACCCCCTTCCCTAAGAAGGAAGGGGGAGGCAGAGAGGCCGACGGCGCACCTTCGTCTTCTGCCTTTGGTTCGGCTCCCCCTTCCTTCTTAGGGAAGGGGGTTGGGGGGTTAGGTTCTTCCCGCGCCGGAGCGAAGAAATCGAACGGCGGAGCTTCCGCTAACCCCTCCGGTTGTAAAACTTGCCACGTGGCAACTTGACTTATCTTTCCCACATCTCCCATGTTAACATTTTCTGTCTCAGTTCGCGCTGGTTCTGCCCGCACGGGAGCCGGCGTGCGCCATAGCGGGTCGGCCACCGCCCCGCGCTCCCAGGGCGCGAGCGTCTGCTCCGCCAGCTCGCGCCGCGGTGACGCGAACAGCCCCGCGCCCTGTTCCTTGTCTCCTGACTCCTGACCCCTGTTCCCTGGTTCCTGCCCCTGCGGCACGGTCAAGTGCGGAACCAGGTTCTCCTTCAACAGCCGGTGCTTGATCGTGCTGCGCACCAGCGAGTACACGAGGGAGTTCTCCTGGAACCGCACCTCGGCCTTCGTCGGGTGAACGTTCACGTCCACCTTGTCCGGCGGGATCGTCAGGTACAGGAAGCCGATCGCGTAGCGCCCGCTCATCAAGAGGCCTCGAAACGACTCTTGCAGCGCGTGCGCGAGGCTCCGGTCGCGGAACCAGCGGCCGTTGATGAACAGGTATTGCAGCTTCGAGTTGCCGCGATCGCACTTCGGGTCGGCGATGTAGCCCGTCAGCCGCATCGGGCCGGGGCCGCTGTCGAGTTCGTACAGCGCGTCCCGAACTTCTCCTGTAAAGAACAGCGCGATCCGGTCCAGAAGCCCGGCACTCGCGGGGATGTCGTACACCAGCCGGCCGTTGTGGCGCAGCGTGAGGTGCAGAGTGGGGTGCGCGAGTGAGAGCCGCGTGACGGTTTCGCAGACGTGGCCGAGTTCGGTGGCGACGCTTTTCAAGAACCGCTTGCGCACCGGCACGTTGTAGAACAGGTGCCGCACCTCGATGCGCGTTCCGGTGGCTCCGTTCCAGGGTTTCGCAGGCGAGAACGCGCCCCCATCGCACTTGATTTCACAGCCGCTCGCGGCTTCGCGAGTTCGGGACTGCAAAGTCACCTGCCCGACGCCCGCGATCGACGCCAGCGCCTCGCCGCGAAAGCCCATCGTCCCGATGCGGAACAGATCGTCGGCGGTTTCGAGTTTGCTCGTGGCGTGCTGCGAGAACGCGAGCGCGAGGTCATCCGGCTCGATCCCGCACCCGTCATCGACGACGCGAATCAACTCGGTGCCGCCCGCGTCGAGGTCGATGTCGATGCGGGTCGCGCCGGCGTCGATGGAGTTTTCGAGCAACTCCTTGACGACGGACGCCGGGCGCTCGATCACCTCGCCGGCAGCGATCTTGGTGACGACATCGGGCGGCAGTTGGCGGATGCGGGGCATTTTTCTTCTTCCGGCTCGCGCTGCGGGCAATACCCGTAGTATCGCGAGCGGGAGCAGCGGAAGGAATGCCAGTTGAAGAGGGCAGAATGCAGGACTAACCACAGAGGCACAGAGACACAGAGAAGACCGGAAGAGAGGAATTCTTCAAAACCATCTCTCTGTCTTGGTTTTCTCTGTGTCTCTGTGCCTCTGTGGTTAGTCCTGTCCTCCGCTCTATGCTCCCGGGGCGCGGGCCGGTTGCTCGGCGCGGTACAGCTTCAGCCGCGACTCGTAGTCCTCGCGGCGGGCGTCGTCGGAGGTGAGGTCGATCGCCTTCTCCTGCCACTTCACCGCGTCGTCGAACTCGCCGCACTCGGCGCACGCCGCCGCGAGCGTGTCCAGAAGCCCCGGCTCGGCCCACTCGGTCAGCTCGCAGGCCCGGGTCGCGCACCCGTGCGCCTGCCGGCCGTTGCGGATGTCCGGGTCCGGGCACGTCGCCCAGATCCAGGCGAGCTGGTTGAACGTCCCGGGGTTCCGCGGGTCGCGCTTCAGCGCTTCCATGTGGTCGCGGATCGCCAGCCCGTAGCTGTGCCGCGCGTAATGCACCGCGGCGCGGTACACGTAAGGCGCGAGCGCGGCCGGGGCCAGTTCCACCGCCTTGTCGAAGTCGGCCAGCGCGCCGTCGAGGTCGCCGGCGGCCTTTCGCGCGCGCCCGCGGACCTCGTAGCCCTTCACGACCGTCGGCATCAGCTTCAGGAACGCGCCGGCGTCGGCGATCGCGCCCGCCGGGTCGCCCAGCCCCAACCGACAGATCGCGCGGCCGAGTAGCGCGAACGGCTGCTCCGGCTTCAGCGCCAGCGCCGCGCCGTAATCGTCCGCCGCGCCGACGAGGTCGCCGGCCTCCTGGCGCACGGTCCCGCGCAGGAAGTGCGCCTCGGCGTTCTGCGGGTCGGCCGCGAGGACCGCGGTCGCGTCTTCGCTCGCTGCGGAGTAATCTTCGAGGTCGAGGTACAACTGCGCGCGGCCGAGGCGGTGCGCCGCGGCCCCGGCCGGGTCGGCGGCAATCGCGGCATCGAAGTCCTTGAACGCGGCGGCGCTGTTGCCCCCGTCCGCGTGGCACTTGGCCCGCAACCCGATCAGGGCTACGCGCTTCGGGTCGAGCGCGAGCGCCCGGTCGCAGTCCGCGACGGCCTGCTCGAACTGCCGCTGCGCGAACAGCTCCGCGGCGCGGTCGGCGTACCCGTGCGGGTCGGAGGGCTTGAGCCGGATGGCCTGGTCGAGGTCGTTGAGGGCGCGGGCGCGGTCGCCCATTTCGAGGTACGCATACGCCCGCAGCCGGTACACCTCCGACACGTTGGGGCGCAGCCTGATGGCGCGCGAAAAACACTCCACGGCCTCCTGGAAGTCGCGGGCGTCGAGCGCCTGGTGGCCGCGGGTGAACAGGTCCTGGGCGTCTTCGGTGGCGCGGTCGCGTGGCATGGTGTCGCGTGGGCTGCCGGTGGTTGTGGGTACTCACAATCGGGTCGAGCGGACAACAGAAAGGACCGGCGGCGCGAGGTGCCGGTTCGCGTATTCTAGCGGACAGACGACCCGGTGCGAAAGTGGGTTACCAAGATGCAGGTGTTTCGGACGGACCACTGCCTTCTCCACGACCTGAGCTTCGCCCCGGACGGGCGCCGGTTGCTGGTCGGGTCGCAGACGCGCGTGCTGATCGACACGCTCGGCACCGACGAGCCGCGGGTGCTCACGCCGCCCACCCGGGCGTTCACGGCTTACGCCCGGCTCGCCCTCGGCGGCACCGCGCTCGTTTACACCACGCCCACCGACAACACGCACATCCACGTCTGGGAACTGGCGACCGGGCGGGTCGTGGTCTGGGAAGGTGCCGGGCGGAACGTCAACGATCTCGCCGTCAGCCCCGACGGCCAGACCCTGTACGCCGCGTGCATCACCCAGCGCGGGTTCGATCACGCCACACGGATTCATGCATTCGACATCGCGACCGGCGAGCCGAAGGGCCGATTCCCCGCGCTCGAGGAGCATTTCACGTGGCTGTCGATGTCGGCCGACGGTCGCCGGCTGGCCGGGCGTTCCTCGTACAACGCGGGCGTTTGGGACTTGACCACCCCGAACAATCCGAAGTCGGCGGTCGTGGACGTGCGAATCGGAAAAGCGGGTTCGCACGTCGGAGGAGTCGCGCTTTCGGCCGATGGCGCGCAGTTGGCGACGATCACCAACCGCGGCCTCACCCTCTGGGACATCGCCGGCGGCACGACCGCACGCGAGGTGTTCCGCTCCGGGAAGCACAAGCGTCGCGTGACCGCGGTCGCGTGCGACCCGACGAAGCCGCTACTGGTGACCGGCGACTCCGCGGGGCAAATCTTCTTCTGGGACCACGCCGGGCACATCCTTTCGCGCTACGACTGGGGGCTGGGCGAGGTGTACGCGCTGTGCTTCGCCCCGGACGGCCTCCGCTGCGCCGCCGCGGACAACAAGGGCAAGCTCGTCGTGTGGGACGTGGACGTGTGAGGAACGAAGCGATGCAAGCGATCGAGAGACCGAAGGTGACCGGCAGTTGGCCGTCCACGCTCACCTTCAGCCCGGACGGCCGGTTCCTGGTCATGGTCGCGTGGACACACCAGGTGTTGGACACGGCCGAGGGCCAGTGGCTGGCCCCGCTGCGATCGTCCGATCACCACAACGTTCAGTTTGTGCTTGGCGGGCGGTCGATCGCGTATTGCGACTACGTCTCGGCCGTGGGGGGTCGCCGACTTCGCCACCCGCGAGGAGCGGCGGTACCAACTGCCGCGGGCCAGCGGGCGCGGGCTGGTCGCCACCCCGGAAGGGAAAACGCTCTACCTGCTCGCCCACCTCTTCGATGGGCCGAAAGGCGCCGAGGTGTGGCAGTTCGACGCCGCGACCCTCGAACGACAGGGCGAATTTGCCTCTCAGAAAGAGACCCCGTGGGAGATGATCGGGTCGGCGGACGGCCGGCGGCTGGCGACCGGGCGGGTGGTGAGGGACGAGACGATTCGCGTCTGGGACACGACCGCCGACCGGCGGGCCGTCCGCATCAAGCCGAAGGTATCGACATCGCGGTTCGTGCTGTCCTCCGACGGCTCACACCTGGCGACCGTCGGCAGTCGCGGGGTGACGTTGTGGGACGCGACCACCGGTCGCGAGGTGTGGTCGTCCGGCAAGCACCGCCGCGGGGTGCAGATGGTGAGTTTCTGCCCGGGCCGACAACTGTTGGCCACCGGCGACAACGCCGGGGGCATTTTCTTGTGGGACTTCGCCGGTCGCGTGCTGACCCGCTACGACTTCGGGCTGGGCGACGTGTACGGCCTGACGTTCGCCCCGGACGGGCTGCGGGGCGCCGCCGTGGACGGCCGCCGAATCGTGATCTGGGATGTCGATGCGTAAACGCTTTTTGGCGGGCAGTGGGCAGAGAACAGTGCGTAGGAGCGCGTTTGGTTTTCAGCCCCGGAGGGGCGCGAGATGTTCACCCAGGGTGAAGCCGCGCAGCGGCGCAACCCTGGGTAGGCGACACCAGAAACCTCAAGCCCCGGAGGGGCGATAGACCGTAGCCTGACTCTCCGAGTCGGGTTGGCTCAGACCCCAGAAGAACCCGACTCGGAGAGTCAGGCTACGGTTCCACGGTTCTGTCGCCCCTCCGGAGGCGTCATTTCATTTTCGCATCAGTCCCGGGGTTGCGCTCGCAAAGCCTCGCTCCACCCCGGGCTAACATCGGCCGCCCCTCCGGGGCTATAACACCGGCCCACTGCCCACTGCCCACTAACCACTAACCACTAACCACTAACCACCGCCCACTGTCTACTTCACCAACCGGCCGTTCTGCTGCAACCGCGACAGGAAGACGTGCCAGTCCTTCTCGAACGCCGCCAGATCCTTGCCGACCAGTTCGGCGAACGCGGCCTTCGGGTCGCCCCCGCTGTTGACCGCGATCAGGTACTTGTGGAACGCCTCGGTGCCGATCAGCCGGCGGTCGAACGTCAGGTAATAGGCCAGCGCCCACGAGGTCAGGTACGCACGGTTGGACGCGGCGGCCTGGTCGGCGTGTGCCGCGAGGAACGCGTCTCGCCCGGTGGCGAGCAGGTCGCCCAGCGGCACCAGCGGGCCGCCCGGTTTGCCCCGCAGCCAGTCCTTCACGCGCTCCAGCCGCACCTTGTCCGGGTGATCGGCCCGCAGCTCGCCGGCCTCCACGACCGCGGTCTCGAACACCTGCGCCAGCCCCTCGTTGAGCCACCGCGGCAACTCGCCGGTGCCCTTTCCCGCGCGGACGTCTTCGGGTTTGAGCGGCGGGTAAACGAACGTCGTGACGTAGGCGTGGAACGTCTCGTGGTACAAGAGAGCGAAGAGGCGCGCGGTCGCCTCGTCGAACTTCGCCCCGTTCTTCACGTCGGCCGCGGCCACCCGCTTGCGCTCGCCGGCGAGCCCCTTCATGTGGCGGGCCAACTCCTCGCCCTTGTACAGCCGCTTGACGCTCGACTCGTACCGGTCCAACCCGGCGGTCTGTTGGCCGTGGTGGAGCCGGGCCGCCTGAAGTTCCTCGCCGAGGCGCTTCAGTTCGGTGCCGCACAGGATGCGGTTGTTCGTCACGTCATACACCGCGGGGTTGAGCAACTTCGGCCCGCCGAGCGGGGCGATCAGCGCCTGGTACTCGTCCGGGTCGGTGGCCAGGTGCAGGAGCGTCTGGCGCCCGGTTTTGGAGGTGGGCGGGAGGAACCGGGCGAACGCGGTGTAGATCTGTTCGAGCCGCACCGCGGCCCGGCGCGTCAGTTCCTCGGTGCCGGTGCAAACCAGCGCGAAGTGGTCCGAGTCGTACCGCCGCGCGCCGCCGGTCTTGCCCGGCCAGTCGGCCGCGACCAGTTCCAGCGACTCCATCCGCTTGCGCTCGCCCTCGCCGGTCGGGTCGAGTTCGGCGAGCTTCTCCTTGAGCGCTTCGCGCTCGTCCCTCGTCAGCGGTTTGGTGTGCGCGATTTCGCTCTTACTGAAGAAACTCGTGAGCGTGACGGTGGGGCGCCCCGGGTTGCGGTAGACCGAGCAGAACTCGGTGCCCTCGGGCGATTCGCCGAGAATCAGCCCCTGGAACTTCGCCCCGTTCTTGAGGGTGATCTCGTCGAATGCCCAGTTCGACAGCCCCGCCGGCGGGGCCGGCTGCGCGAGAGCGCCGGCAACGACAACGGCGAACGCGGGCACGACCAGAACGCGGCCCATGAGACCTCCGGCGCGGTCACGCGATGCAGACCCGGGGTGGCGCACGCAGAGCCGTGCTGACCCTGGGCTGTGGAATCTAACCCCATCGGGATACAGAGAAAGATACCACCTCTTTGTTTTTACCCCGAAGGGGTTGTATCTCAAAGCCCAGGGTCAGCACGGCGCAGCGTGCTCCACCCCGGGAGCCACCGATGTCCGATCTCGTGGTCGCGTTCACCGGTGCGAGCGGGTCGCCCTACGGGGTCCGGCTCGTGGAGGTGCTCTTGCGCGCGGGGCGCACTGTTCACCTCACCGTCAGCCCGGCGGCGGTCGAGGTGCTCGAGGCCGAGGCCGGGCGCACCGTGCGGCTCGCGCCCGACGAGTTCGACCCCGCGGCGCTGCTCGGCCCGGTCGCGGCCGAACTCGACCTCACGCGGCTCCGCTATCACCACTTCCGCGACTTCCGGGCCGGGATCGCCAGCGGGTCGTTCCTCACCGCCGGGATGATCGTCTGCCCGTGCAGCATGGGCACGCTCGCGGCGATCGCACACGGGCAGTCCGAAAACCTGATCCACCGCGCCGCCGACGTTCACCTGAAGGAGCGGCGGAAACTGGTTCTCGTGCCCCGCGAGACGCCGCTGGGCCTCGCGGGGCTGCGGAACATGGTCGCGGTGACTGAAGCGGGGGCAGTCGTGCTGCCGGCGATGCCCGCGTTCTACACCCGCCCGCAGGGCGTCGCGGACATGGTCGATTTCGTCGTCGGGCGCATTTGTGATCAGTTCGGAGTCGAACACGCGCTCGTGCGGCGCTGGGGTGCGAACACCGAAGAGTAGGCCTCACAACGGGTTAGAGCATTTCCGCACGGGATTCCCCGTACATCCGTCACAGCCCGATTTTCTGTTCTAAGTTGAATCGCCGCAACTGCGCGCGGTGATTCGCCCATTTCTCCTGCCCCCGATACCGGTCATGGCCGCAACCGCACCGCCATCGTCCGCCGCGTTTCTCGACCTGCTCCGTCGGAGCAACATCCTCACCGCCGACCGCTGGAAAGCGCTGCCGGCGGCCGACGAACTGCCCCCGGAACCGAACAAGGCCGCCGCGATCCTCGTGCGCAAAGGGTTCGTCACGAAGTTCCAGGCGACGCAACTGCTCGCCGGGCGGCACAAGGGGTTCCGCGTCGGGCAGCACGTGATCCGGGACATGCTCGGGCGCGGCGGGATGGGCGCGGTGTATTTGGCCGAACACCTCGACCTCAACCGCAAGGTCGCGATCAAGATCCTGGCGCCCGGCAAGGGCGAGGACCAGCGGCTGGCGCTGGAGCGGTTCCTGCGCGAGGCCCGCGCGGCGGCGGCCCTCGACCACCCGAACATCGTCCGCATTTTCGATGTCGGGCGGCACAACGACACGCCGTTTTTGGTGATGGAGTTCGTGGACGGGGAGACGCTGCAACAGGCGCTCGACCGCGCCGGGACGATCCCGCCGGCGTTCGCCGCCGAGTGCATCGCGCAGGCCGCCGCCGGGCTTCAGCACGCCCACGAGAAGGGCTTCATCCACCGCGACATCAAGCCGGCCAACCTGATCCGCGACCGGTTCGGCGCGGTGAAGATCCTGGACATGGGGCTGGCCCGCTCCGGCAACGACCGCGACAAGCTGACCGAGCAACTCGACGAGGGCGCGGTGGTCGGCACGGCCGATTTCATCTCGCCGGAACAGGCGATCAACTGCCCGACCGTGGACGCCCGGGCCGACATTTACAGCCTCGGCGCGACCCTGTTCACCCTGATCGTCGGCAAGACGCCGTTCGAAGGGAACACGACGCAAAAGCTGATGCAACACCAGCTCCGCACCGCGCCGAACCTGTGCGACCTGGACCCACAGGTGCCGGCGGACCTGGCCGCGGTGGTGGCGAAGATGCTGGCGAAGAAGCCCGGCGACCGCTACCAGTCGGCCGCCGACGTGGTCGCGGCGCTGGCCGCCTGGACCGCGACGAGCACGCACGTCCTCGCGGGGCTGACCCGCACGAACCTCGGCGCGAGCGCGTCCAGCCCCGCGCTCCAGGAGCGGGTCGAAAGCTCGCGCCGGCTGCTCGGCTCGCGGGCGCCGTCGGACTCGGCCATCGACACTTCCCAAAGCGGGAAGCCGACCGGCGTACTCTCGTCGGAAGTGACCCTGAGCGACCCGTCCGTTCCCGCACCGAAGCTGGAGCCGGAACCCGCGCCGAAGCGGCGCCACGGGCCGCTGATCGCCGGGATCGCCGCCGCGCTGGTGGTCGCGTGCGGGGCGCTCGTGTGGCTGGCGTTCGGCCGCGATAAGTCGCCCGAGGCAACCAACCCGCCGAAGCCGGACACGACCGCGCAGGCGCCAGCCCCGCCGGTCAATCCGCAGCCCCGGCCGAACCCGCCGGTCGCACCGCCACAGCCGAAGCCCCCCGCGGACGACCGCGTGGTGTTCAAGCTCGACGCCGACGACGTGCCCGAATTCAAGAACACCAAGACCGGCCGGGCCAAGACGGGCGGGGACGACGACCCGCAGATCCACGGTGTGAACCTGGTCGGGTGGAAGGCCGACTCGAAGAGCGAGTGGACGTGCGGCCCGGTCGAGGGCGCGAAGGCCATCGGCATCACGAACCTCAACGACGTGGTTTCGGCGCAAATCGGAATCGAACTGGAGCACTGGGCCGGGGCCACGCTCGTGCCGGGCCAGGCGATCCGCATGCGCGTCACCTACCGCACCGCGGGCACCGGGCGGGGCGCGATGTACGTTCAGAGCGCCACCGATTACAAGGTACTCGCCCGCGTCGAGCTGCCGAACTCGAACGCCGAGTGGAAGACGCTCGACCTGCTCGCCACCCGCGGGCCACACC
Source organism: uncultured Frigoriglobus sp. (assembly GCA_964495365.1). Taxonomy (GTDB): domain Bacteria; phylum Planctomycetota; class Planctomycetia; order Gemmatales; family Gemmataceae; genus Gemmata. Next base: position 42,686 of record CAZBXY010000006.1, read on the forward strand.
CGGTGCGGTGCCTGGTCGATACCTCCGAGAAGGGTGTGGGCAACACGCTGTTCGTGCGGACCGTAACCGTCGCGACGGTCGGCGCTCCGGCGCCGGTAACCGCAACGCCCGCTCTCTCGGCTCCTCCGAAGGTCGCCCCGAAAGCGGACCCGAGCGACCTACTGACCTGGACCGAGGGCGCGCCCGTGTACAGACTGGACGTGGCCGCGATCCCCGCGTTCCGCGTACAGAAGGAGAAGCAGCAGCGGCTGAGCGGGGACGAGGAGCGGTTGCCCCCGGGCATCGGGTGCCAGTGCTGGAAGGCCGGCGCGGTCGGCGACTTCCGCTGCGAGAAGCTCGAAGGCGTACCGGCGCTGGGCGTCACCAACTTGAACGACGAACAGTCCGGCCAGTATTACTTCTCGCTGGAAACCGAGATGAACGTGACCCTGCAACCGGGCAAGGCGTACCGTGTGAAGGTCGGGTACCGCACCGCCAACGACGCGACCGGCAACGTGATGGTTCAGGTGACGCCCGGTTACAAGAGCATCGGTTCGGCGCAACTGTCGAACACTGCGGACCAGTGGAAGACCGCGACCGTGTCGTTCGTGCGCCCGCCGGGGGCGGACAAGGTGGACGTGCGCATGGTGATCGACAACACCAGCGTCGGAGAGGGGAACACGCTCTGGATCCGCTCGGTGGAGATCGTCGAACTGACCCCGCCGGCGAAGAAGTAGCTAGAGGACAGAGAACAGAGAAAGGCAGGATGAACCACAGAGACACAGAGGATACAGAGAAAGACAGAAAACAGAGTTTCATTTAATCTCTGCTTTTTGTCTTCTCTGTGTCCTCTGTGTCTCTGTGGTTAATATTGTCTTTGCCCTCTGTCCTCTGTCCTCTGGTGCCTTGTGGGCGATCTGTTCGACGACCTGCGGGACGAGAACCGCCTGAAGGCCCGGCCGCTGGCCGCGCGGATGCGCCCGCGAACGCTCGATGAGTACGTCGGGCAATCGCACTTTCTCGGCCCCGGTAAGCTGCTCCGCCGGATGCTTCTCGCGGACCGGCTGAACTCACTCATCTTCTACGGCCCGCCCGGGTGCGGTAAAACCGCGCTCGCGCACGTCATCGCGAACCACACCAAAAGCCGCTTCAAGCCGCTGAACGCGGTCGCCGCGGGCATCAAGGAGGTGCGCGAACTGCTCACCGAGGCCCGCGGGCACCTCGAAGAACTCGGCGAGCGCACGATCCTGTTCATCGACGAGATTCACCGCTTCAACCGCGCGCAACAAGACGTGCTGTTGCCGGACGTGGAAGACGGTGTGGTGATCCTGATCGGGGCGACGACGCAAAACCCGTTCTTCGCGATCAACACCCCGCTGTTGTCGCGGAGCCAGATCTTCCGCTTCGAGCCGCTCAGTCGCGACGACATCCACCAACTCATTACGCGCGCACTAACCGACAAGGAACGCGGGTTGGGCCACCTGAACGTCACGATCACCGATGACGCGATGGCGTTCCTGGTGGAAGCGTGCGACGGCGATGCCCGAAGGGCGCTCACGGCGCTGGAGATCGGGGTGAAGTCGGCGCTCATCCCAGAGGCGAACGGCCGGTGTCAGCCGGCCGGTGGGACCGATGCACAACAGACCGCGACAACGCCCCACCGGCCGGCTGACACTGGCCGTTCGCCGATCGTCTTCGACCTCGCCCTCGCGCAAGACTCGATCCAGCAGAAGGTGATCGAGTTCGACCCGACCGGCGACACGCACTACGACACCGTATCGGCGTTCATCAAGTCGCTTCGCGGCAGCGACCCGGACGCGGCGCTGTACTGGATGCACCGGATGCTCGAAGGCGGTGAAGACCCGCGGTTCGTCGCCCGGCGGCTCGTCATCTTCGCGTCGGAAGACGTGGGCAACGCGGACCCGTTCGGCGTGGTGCTGGCGAATGCCGCGTGGGACGCGGTCGAAAAAGTCGGGCTGCCGGAGTGCCGGATCAACCTGGCGCACGCGGTGACGTACCTGGCGACCGCGCCGAAGTCGAACGCGAGCTACGTCGCCGGCGAAGCGGCAGCGAAGGACGTGCGCGAGGGCCGCACGCTCCCGGTGCCGCTGCACCTGCGCGACAAGAACTATCGCGGGGCGAAAGAGCAACTCGGCCACGGGGCCGGGTACAAGTACGCGCACGACTACGAGGGCGGGTGGGTGGATCAGGAGTACATCCCGACCGACGCGGAGTATTACAAGCCCACTGACCGCGGCCACGAGGCGAAGATCAAGGCCCGCCTGGAGGAACTGCGGAAGCGGAAGCAGAAGCCCAACGACCAGCAGAGTTAGCCGCGAGCCGAAGGCGAGCGCGGAGGATTAACGTGGACGAACGTGGCTGGTTTACGGCAACGAAACCGCAATCGCTCTTTCTGACGGCGTGCAGGAACGCGCGCCCGCGAAAGGTGTCGCTCTGTTTGTGCGCCTGTATCAGGCAGTTCTGGGAGCGAATCCCCGAATCCAGTTTTCAAGTCGTGGTCGATGTCTGTGAGCGAGTGGCCGATCAGGTGCTACCCCCGGAAGACATCACCGCGGTATACCAGATAATTCGTGCGTTCCCCTATCACGAGACAAATAACTGGCGGGCATACAACGCCGTGCTTCAGCTTGTCAGTTCGGCGCCCAATACTTGGCGGGTCATGTGGGAGATTCTTCAAGTCATCCGCGATCAACCGGGCCGACAACGGCTGTGCATGATCGTCCGCGACGTCTTCGGGAACCCGTTCCGCCCCGTCTCCGTCTCCGCCGAATGGCGCACCGATACCGTACTGACCCTCGCACGCACCATGTACGAATCGCGTGAGTTCGGCGCGATGCCGATTCTCGCGGACGCACTTCAGGACGCCGGGTGCGACCGCGACGACGTGCTGAACCACTGCCGCGATACGAACCATATTCATGTCCGCGGCTGTTGGGTCGTCGATCTGGTGCTGGGGAAAGCGTAATCGGAGGGTCGGGGATGACGAAGGAAACGCACTGGCTCGCGAGCGAGTCGCCGGCGTCGTTGCTCTACAACGCCAAGCAACTGAAGGTGCTCAAGCCGCGGAAGGCGATGCTGTTCGCGTGCGGGTGCTACCGCCTCGTCTGGGACAAGATCACTCTCGCACACGTTCGCGAAACCGTGGAAAAGGCCGAGGAGAAGGCCGACCGCAAGGTAAAACCGGAGGAACTGCGCCGGTGTCGTACCTACGTCCCCGGTCTCCCGCTTTACGACCCCCAGAGCCTCCTCCAGTTGTCGCTGTCGTCGCTCGTGACGCCGAAGATGATCCCGACGCACATCGCGTGGCTCATCCGTGAGGCGTTTGATCGGGCCAAGTGGGAACACGGGAACAAGTGGGGCGCGTACAAGCCGCAAGCTGATCTCGTCCGCGAAATCCTCGGCAACCCGTACAAGCCGGTGAATTTCGACAAGAGTTGGCGCACGAACACCGCGGTTACCCTGGCACAGCAGATGTACGACTCGCGCGAGTTTAGCGCGATGCCGATCCTGGCGGACGCGATTCAAGACGCCGGGTGCGATAACGACGACATCCTTTCCCACTGCCGCGACACGAATCAGGTTCACGTCCGCGGGTGCTGGGTGGTCGATCTCGTGCTCGGCAAGAGTTGACGCGGAGGGCGGCCAATGACGGAAGCGGAGTGGCTGGAGGGCGAGAGTGCCGGGCAGATGATCGAACACGTCAAGAGGACCGCGGGGCTGTCGCCCAGCGCGCGGGGTCGGAAGTACCGGTTCGCGGCGATCGCGATGCTCCAGGGGTTGCCAGCCGGAGAGGTGCCGGCGGCACTGGCGCCCATTCTGGAAGCGGCCGAGCAGTTGTGTGACGGGCGGTGTTCGCTGGCAGACCTCGACCGCACCGTCGGTGCGGCCGGGTTGTACACCCGCTCGGACGTTCACCCCAATTGGGGGCTGGTGGCGGCCTGCCTGGGCGGGGCCGACGGGTTAACCTGCCTTCGCGGGGTCGCGGGCGCGACCCAGGTGTTGGGCCGCCCGCTGGTCCCCGGAGCGCTCCGGCTGCCGTTCGTCGCGGTCCAGTGCCGCATCCTCCGCGAGATCTTCGGGAACCCGTTCCGCCCGGTCGCCTTCTCCCCCGACTGGCGCACGGACACTGCGGTTCTGCTCGCGCGGCAGATGCACGACTCGCGCGACTTCTCCGCAATGCCGATCCTGGCCGACGCGCTTCAAGATGCGGGGTGCGACAATGAAGGTATCCTCGCCCACTGCCGCGATCCCAAGCAGATTCACGTCCGCGGCTGCTGGGTCGTCGATCTGGTGCTGGGGAACGCGTGAGCGCCGCGTTATAATGCCACTACACCGCCCGACGAATGGGAGACGCACCGATGGGAACCGCGACAATGGGAAAAGTGCATGTCGCCGCGAAGATCGAGAACCTCGAAGATTTGTACAAGGTCCACCAAGGCGTACTCACGCCGGATCAGGTTCGCACCCTGGAAGTGACAGACGCGCTCGTTAACACCGGAGCCATCGGGCTGATGGTCCCGACGCGATTGCTCCCGCAGCTCGGCCTTCGGCCGGCATACACGCGGCAGGGGCGAAGCGTGAGTGGCGTTTTCACGATGCAGATTTACGAGGTCGTGCGGCTCACCATTCAAGGCCGCGAGTGCAAGGTCGAAGTGTACGAAGTCCCTGACCCGAACCCGGTTCTGATCGGTCAACTTCCGCTCGAAGCGCTCGATTGAGTTATCGATACGGTCGGTTAGAAGTTGATCGGCAATCCCGAGCACGGCGGACTACACATCGTTGATGTCCTCGGTGTGGCATAATCACGCGGCCTTGCGCTCCGCGGCGCGGGTCGTGCGTTCCCACACGTCGGTTCGGCGCACCACACCCGCCAACGTCACCCATCCGAGGCGCAACACCACCAGCGGCGCGCGCAACAGCGAGCCGAACCGCCTTCGCGTCAGCCCGACCCTGCACACCGCACGCGCATACAAGAAGGCGAACGCGGTCACCAGCGCCGCGGGCCACACCACGAACCCGCACGCGAACCCGGCCGCCATCGCGAACGCCACATACCCCAGCACGAGCGGTTTGCTCGCGAGTAACCCGGCCGCGCGCCACCGCCGGCGTTGACGGCACAGGTCCTCTACGGACGGCGGCGCCTCGCCCCGCACTTCTGCGCCGGCGCAGTAGCGCACGCGAACCCCGGCCCGTTTCAGGCGCGAGCCGTATTCCGCGTCCTCCACCAGCCCGAAGGCGTTCCACGGAATGCGTTCGAGCAGCTCGCGCCGGAACGCCATCCCCGTACCGCGAAGGGCGACCGAAAAGCCAAGCCGGTCCCACCCGGCGGCGGTCGCGTCATCGAATTCCGTCCCCACCGCCGCGACGAACTCCGCCGGGCCTTCCGCGTTTCGCGCCCGCACCGCACCCTGGACTGCTTCCGCGCCGCCGGCGAACATCGCGTCGAGTGCCCGCAGCGCGCCGGGGCTCAGTTCGCAGTCGGCGTCGAGGATCAGAACCGAGTCCGGCGCGGGCGGGAATATACGGGCCAGCCCGAACGCCAGCGCGTAGCCCTTACCCCGCTTCGCGGGATCGCGCCGTTCGAGGCACTCTGCCCCGGCCGCCCGCGCCACCGCGGCGGTGCCATCGGTGCAATTATCCGCGACCACGCAAACCCGCACCATGCTAGCGGGGTAATCGAGTACCGCGAGGCTTCGGAGCGCCGCGGGCAGCGTGTGTTCTTCGTTGTGCGCGGGGACGAGGATCGTGAACGTGTGCGTCGGGGCGCGCGAGTGCGCTGGCCGGCGGAACCGGCCCGCGAGCGTGGGGACGAGATAGCCCAGGCACGCCGCCGTCGCCGGGACGAGGCACACCAGGACCACGGCCGTGCTGACCATGACCCACCGCGTGTACAGAAGGGGCGCGGTGGGGAATAGCGTCGGGCGCGGCGCCGGGCAAGCGGTTTCCGCTCGAAATTGCGGGACCGACGGCCGGCCCCGCACCGCGTATCACACTACTTCGGGAACTTCGTCGGGTCGCTCACGAGCGGGTCAAGCGGGTCGCCGTTGAGCGCCTTCAGGAACAGCACGAGGTCCGCTTTCTCCTGCGCGCTGAGGTTCAGCTTCAGCGGAATGACCGGCTTCTTGGTCGGCCCGTAGGTCTTCACCGCGGCATCGACCGTGCCGCCAGCGGCGCGGGTCTTGATGTACGCGGCCTCCGCGGCGGTGTCGCGCATCTTCTCGTCCAGCCACGGGTTCACGTTCCCGCCGCGGTCGTAGAAATCGATCACCTGCTCCAGCGTCTTCTCGTCCCCGCTATGCATGTACGGGGCCGTCTGCAACAGCCCGCGCACGCCCGGCGTCTTGAACGCGCCGACGAGCGCCGTGTCCTTGTGCCCGGTCGGCAGCCGGACGAATCGGCCGAACTCGTCGAGCGGAAGGTCGCCCTCCTTTGTCGCGCCGACGCCGAGGTTGTGGAACGTGTGGTCGGTGTACGTGTCGCCGGTGTGGCAGTTCGAGCACCGGGCCTTGCCGAAGAACAACTCGCGGCCGGCGAGCAACCGCTTGCCGAGTTCGTCGGCCCTGGCGGCGTCCTTTTCCGTCAGGCCGAGGTCCGCGAGCGCCGGCCCCTTGCGGGCGAACTCGTCCTTCAGCGCGGCCGCAAAGTCCTCCGCCTTCAGAACGAACTTTCCGGTCTCCTCTTCGATGACCCGTTTCCGCATCGCGGCTTCGGCGCGGTCGGCGAGGCTGTTACCGAGCAGCACGGTGCGCTCGTAGGTCGCGACGGCCTTCGCGGCGGCGTCGCGGGTGGGCGCGTGGCCGAATACCGCGTTAAACGCCTTCACGTACCCGGGGCTTGCCCGCAACCGCGCCACCGCCTCTTCCCACGGGTCGGACGTCCCGCCGAACATCTCCTTGTTGTTGCCCACCGGCCCTTGCGACTGGTCCTCGAGCGTCGTCGCGCGGCCGTCCCAGAACTGGAACCGGTTGTACGCGGCGTTGAACACGGTGGGCGAGTTGATCGGCCCCAGCGCGTTGTTGATGCCGGTGGACGTGCGCTTGCCGTCGCCGAACCCCTTGTCCGGCGCGTGGCACGTGGCGCACGCGACTGTGCCGTTGGTGGAAAGAACCTTGTCGAAGTAGAGCCGCTTGCCGAGCACCCACTTCTCAACGGTCATCGGGTTCTCGGCCGGCACGGCGGGCGCCTGCGTCAGTCCGAGCGGCACCTTGATCTTCACCACCTTGCGCGTCACCTTCAGCCCGCTCGCCGGGTCCGCGTCGTCCTGCGTTCCTTCGGTCCAGAAGCCGGCGAGTGCCTTCCATTCCGGCTGGTTGCTGGTGACAAACACCATCGGAACGCGGTCCTTGAACGGCGTCATCTTGGCGTCGTCGGGCAGCAGGAAGTCGGCCGGTTCGAGCTTGGGTTGCGCGAGGGCCGGCGTCGCACAAAGCAGAATCGCGACGACCGGCAGGAATCGGTGCGGGGGCATGGTCGGTCCTTTCGAGGGGCGAAATCAACGCGAAGGGAAGCGCGTGCGGAGTGCGGGCAGGTACCCTATCGATAGGTGCGACCGAGAGCGGTGTCAACGCGGTGTCAATCGGGCGCGCGTTCGTGCGGAATCGGTGGTGCCGATGGAAGTGTCGCGAGCAGATCGGCAACCGCCGGCCGGTCGGTGGGGTCGGCCGACGGGTACGCGAACACCACTTTCCGCTCGCGCGTGAGGATGAAATCGCCGCCGAGTTGCAGCACGTCCTCGCCGGCGTAGGGCTTCCGCACCCGCTGACCCTTCCACATGCCGCGGAAGTAGCCCCACAACACGCGCGGCTTGAAGAACGTGAGCCAGCCCGTTCGCTCCAGCTCGAACGAGGTGTACGCGGTGCGCTCCGGGTCGCACACGAGCGGCACTGAGTACGCAAACCGCGACAGGTACAGCGCCAGCACTTCCGGTTTGGCTTGCGAAACGACGAGAACGGAGCACCCGCGGACCGCGAACTGGTCGCGGGCGGCGTCCACCTCGCCGAGGTGGGCGTTGCAGGGGATTCACGCGAGGTGCCGCAGAAACACGACGAGGAGGAAGTCGGACGTGCAGAACTCCGCGAGCCATGCGGAAGTGCCGTCCGGCCGCAGGAAGGAGAGGTCGGGAGCGGTGTCGCCGGGAGTCACTTCTTCACACGCTCCAAGATCAGTAGGCCGTTGCCCTTCGCCGGCTTGAAGTCCTTCGGGCGCTCGCTAGCGTCGAGACCAAAGCAGATGGTGAGCGTGTCCTTTTCCAGCTTGTAGATCCCCTTGACCATGATCTCCTTGCCGCCCTCTTTCGCCTTGAGGTCGATGGTTGCTGGGGTAGCTTTCGGATCGAGAGTGAACGTCACAGGATCGTCCTTGCCACGGCGAGTGAATGTCATCTTGTCGCCGGACACGACGAGTTTGGCCTTGGCGAGTTCCTCCTTTGAATCCTCCTCGCCGGACTTGGAGAAGGAGATAAACTTCCACTCGCCCTGGAACGCCTCCGCCGCCTTCTTCGGATCGTCCTCGGCGCGAACTGGGACGGCGAGGAGGATTAGTGCGGCGATAACGGCGATCGGTTTCATGATTTCGCTGCCTGTGGGAGTTGGGGCGGCCCCAATCGGCGCGATTGTACCCACCGGCGAACCTGTTTCGCCACCTCCTTCCAGAAGCCCCAGGCGAAGCCGAAGTGGATCGCGACGAACACCACCGGGATGCGCACCGCGACCGCCGGCGGGTGCCCGCGGCCCAGCACCAAGCTGGCACCCAGTAACACGCTCGCGTAGAACGCCAAACTGCCGAGCCAGAGAAACCCGAAGAAATCTGAACAAAATACTAGACATGTACCAAAGATCACCCATAATACCCACAAGGGCGGCACGAGCGCCGGGACCGACAGCGATTGCGGGTGTTTGAGGGCCAGTTTTGCGCGCCCGCCGCCGTAACGCCCCAGTTGGTAGAACAGCGCGCGGAAGCTGCCCCGCGGCTCGTAAACGATTTTCACCGCCGGCGTGAAGTAGCACGTTAAGCCAGCCGCGTGGACGCGCTCGTTGAACTCCACGTCCTCGCACGCATCGAACTCCTGATCGAACAGCCCGACCGTCGCAAACACCTTGCGCGAGTACGCCACCGCGGTGCTCTGCGGGGCGACGAACTTCGGCTCGTTCGAGTAGATGTCCGAGTCCGGGTTGTGCCCGAGCCGGCTGCTCCGGGCCGCGCTCACCGCGCGCTGGAACGCCGTCGGGTTGTCGATGTCGAGCGGTTGCGGGCGCCCCAAACAGTCCGCGCCGCTCTCCGCGAACGCGGCCGACAGCTTCTTGAGGTAGGCGCGGTCGGGAACGTGGCAGTGCCCGTCCACAATCACGACCACGTCTTTGGTCGCGTGCCGGATCGCGGCGTTGCGCCCCGCGGAGGACAGCTTCGCGGGATTGAACACGAACTTGAGGTTCGCAAACTCGCCCTGCAACCGCCGGACGATGGGCACGGTGTCATCGGTGGACACACCGTCGGCGACGATCACCTCGAACTGGTCGCGCGGAAAGTCTTGCGTGAGCAAGAGGCGCAACGTGTACTCGATCGACCGCGACTCGTTGCGCACCGGAACGATGACACTTACGGATGGCATGATGTGACTCCGGGTCTTTCCTGGGACCGCGGGCGTCCCGCCCGCTGCTACGCCCGCGTTGTCGCTCGGCGGAACACCGTAAAGCATCAAGGGCGGTGCCACGTGCGGGCGGGACGCCCGCGGTCCCAGGAAAGAGGCTTCACTCCGTCGGGACGCGCGGGGCGCGGTAGTACAGGCGCTTGAGCCCGAGCATCTTCAGCCCGGTGGCGAGGAGGATGAACAGTTCCATCCGCACGAACCGGTGGCGCACGTAGAAGAGGTCGTACACGAGCTTGTTGCGCACGCTCCGCAGGCACGAGTCGGGCGGCAGGTGGATCTGCGCGAACCCGGTGATGCCGGGGCGCACCGCGTGCCGGCGGTCGTAGCCGACGACCTGCTCGCGCAGGCGCGCGACGATCTCCGGGCGCTCCGGGCGCGGGCCGACCAGGCTCATTTCGCCCTTGAGCACGTTGAACAGTTGCGGCAACTCGTCCAGGTGAAGCTTGCGCAGCACACGGCCGACGGGTGTGATGCGCGCGTCGCCGGGCTTGCACCACGTCGGCCCGGTGAGCCGCTCGCAGTCGAAATACATCGTGCGGATCTTGTAGAGCGTGAACACCGCGCCGCCGCGGCCGACGCGCGCCTGCGTGTAGATCGCCGGACCGCGCGAGGTGAGCCGCACGAGTGCGACGCACGCGGCGATCAGCGGCAGCGCCGGGACGAGCATCAGGGCCGCGAGGACGAAATCGGCCGCGACCTTGGCGCGCTCGCCAGCCGACAGCGGCGGGAGCGGGGCGCACGGGCCGGGCCGCGCCCGCGGCACGCGGGGGGCGGACGTTCGCAACGCGGACCTCTGGCTCACGCGAACAGGCGACGACCGGTGGATACTCATCAGGTGCTGCCCTCGGAAGAAGTGTGAGTGTGGGTGTGAGCGTGAGGAAAGACAGAAGCCGCGGGCGGATTCTTTGTCTTCCACTCGCACTCGCGCTCGCACTTACACCTCAGCGGCTGAAAGCCGCGGAATATTGCGCCCACGTGGTGGCGACGAACGCCTTGGTGGTCGCGTCGTCCTCGGGCGATTCGTCGGAGTCGGTCTCCGGCAGCGCGGTGGCAATGTAGACCTTGTACAGCACCGGCGCGCGGAGCTGGCCGGCGAACTGCCACCGCGGGTTCTCCGGCGCGATCCACGCGCCGTCGGTCGTCCACGCCCACCGCACGCGCACGCGGTCCACCTTCGATTGCGTCCGCTTCTCGAAGTCGGCGACGTAGGACTCGCACGCGCGCCCGTCGGGCAGTTCAAAGGTCTCCTTCCGCGACCCGCGCAGCGTCTTGTACCCGCTGCCTGGATAGCACACATCGGGCGTGTGTGTTGCAACCGATCCGGGGATGCCGCTGATGAAGCTGACCATCGCGCCGCGCCCGCCGGGCGAGGCGTAGCGCCGGGTGGTCGCAATGCTGCGCTCGTTGAGCGGCATCTCGGTCGGCACCTCCGTGGGCTGCCAGTCCTCGAACCGGACCTCGGTCGCGTGCAGCCGGTCGGTGAGGGCCTGGTTGGTGGGGAACACGTTCCACCGCTGCGTGACCGCACCGTTGACCAGCGCGCCGCACACCACCAGCGCGAGAACGGAGAAGTACGTCAGAGGTTTCATCATGGTGGAAGCTCCGTTGTCGTTCTTGACCCCGAAGGGGTCGGACAACTTAGCCCGGGGCAACGCCCCGGGTGGGCGGTCGTGTTTGTCTTCCAGCCTGAAGGGCTGGGACATCTTTTGTCGCACCCCTTCAGGGTGCAAACACAAACTGCACTGTTCCCGGGGCGTTGCCCCGGGCTATGTTGTCCCAGCCTTTCAGGCTGAAGACAAAAGACCTCAGCACAGCGCCTCTTGCTCGCTGGCGCCGACGTACACTACGCCGGAGAACGGGATCTCCATCGTCGCGACCCGTTCGGCGGCCTTCTTCAAGAGCGGGGTCGCGGTCTCGCGGTAGCGGGCGCACACCAGCACCACCTCGCACCGCCGCGCGACCTCGACCGACTCCGCGACGGTCAAGAGCGCGTGCCCGTGCAACACGACGCAGTCGTAAGGCTCCTTCATCCGGGCCATGAGGTTTTCGAGCTTCTCGCCGGTCGCGGCCTTGCGGGCCTCGTCGGACCACTTGCCCGCGGGCAACAGGTGCAACCCGCTGGGCAGGAACTGCACCGCGGAGCGCATGTCGGTCTCGGCGCGGAGCAGCTCGCACACGCCCGCGAGGTTCGCCACGCCCGCGTAGGTGTGCAGCGCAGGTTCCCGAAGGTCGAAATCCACGAGCAGCGTTTTGTATCCGGCCTGTGCTAGACTGCTGGCCAGTCCGAACGCGGCGAACGCCTTGCCCTCGTCGCCAATGGGGCTGGTCACGGCGATCGTCGTCGCGCCGCGGCTGAGCCACGTTTGCGACACATAGGCGCGGAGCTTGTCGATGGCCTCGTTGGCGGCGGCCCGCTTCACCGGGTCGCGGCCCATCGCCTCGTTCGGCTGACACGGGATCACGCCCACGATCGGCGCCGGCACGCTCGCCTTCACGTCGGCCAGCGAGCTGACGCGCCGGCACATCGTCTCGTAGCCGATCACGCCGGCGGCGATGAGGACGAACCCCAGTAGCCCGGCGAACACCGTGCCCATGATCTGCTTCTTCATGTCCTTCTGGATCGGGTGCGACGCCGGTTGCAGAACCCGGACGCGGGGTGGCGAGTTCAGTTCCATCTGGGTCAGGTAGTACTGCTGAACGAGCCGGGCGTAGATGCTGTCGGCGCCCATCAGCGCGGTGTTCTCGAGCTGATACGGTTCCTTCTCGTTGAACCGCGCCGGCAGGATGCCCCCGCCCTTGTCGGTCGGCAGCGGGAGCGCGAGTAGTTGATCCTCGGCCGCCTTCAGTTCCGATTTCGCGGCGGCCAGTTGCTCCTCGAACCGCTGAACGGTGCGGATCACCTCCTCGAGTTGGGACGCGATCCGCTTCGCCTCGTCCAGGCGCTTCATCCCGTCGAGCAGGTTGATCTTCTCCTGGCGCAGTTCCTGGTATCGCTTCTCCTGCGCCTCGTAGACGGCCTTCAGTTCCAGCACCCCGGGCGCGTTCGGGTCGCCGGACTGTTCGCGGAACTTCCAGTCGCTCTTGGCCTTCACCGAGCGCAGCTTCTGGGTGACGACCTCTTGGTCCTTGTCCACCATGTCGAGCGTCGCCTGCGGGATCGGGGCGGTCTGGAGCTTCTCCAGTCGCTCCTTGAGCAGCTCGCGCTGGCGCTTGTAGTCGCTGATGGTGAGCGGCAGCCGCGCGACCTCCTGTTGGAGTTGGGCGAGCCGGTTGATGAGGATCCGCGGGTCGATACGGTTGATGATCTCGCTCGGCAGCGTGCCCGGCGCCGCGGGCGCGGCGCCGGCCCCTGCGGGCGCCGGTCCGCCGGCGGGCACCACCGCGCCCGGCTTCGGCTTCTCCGACGATTTGATCAGCACCTCCCTCATCTGGAACTGTGCGTCCTCGACCTTCTTCAGGAACTCCCGGCTCCGGTCGATGTCCTTCTGAATGACCTCCGACATGAACGCCTTCTGCACCGCGTCCACGATCTTCTTCGCGTCCTGCGGCTCGCCGCTCTTGAACGTGATGCGGATCACTTCCGACCCGTCCTGCCAGTTCACCATCAGTTCCTCGTCGAGGTACTTCAGCGGGTCTTGCTGGGCCTTGATGGTGGGCAAGTCCTTGATGTCGCGGAGGGCCGCGTTGAGGACGAACTCGGACTTGATGAGGGCCGCGGTCGTCTTCACGTAGGTGGCGAAGTCGGTGCGGGCCTGGTTGGGGTTGTTGGGGTTGGCCAGCGCCGTCTGAACGGACGACACCTGGAACAGCCCGTACGACTCGTACTTGCTGGCGAGCACCTCCCACGCGGCGAACGCGCCGACGGTGCCCAGGAGCGAGCCGCAGAACAGGATCATCAGCCAGTGGAGCCGGAGGTACGTGACGACGCGCATCCCGGCGCCGTCGTCGGGCTTGTCGCCGGGCCGCGGGCGCGCGGGCGGCTTGGGGGCGGCGGGCGCGGCCGGGGTGGTCGCGGGCGCGGCGAACGTGGGTCCGGTCATGGCGTTACCCGAATCCGTTCAGGTAGGTGATAGGTGAACCCCGCCCGCAAGGGCGGCGGGTCGCGTCTCCAGATACCAACACCCACCGCCCTTGCGGGCGGGGTTCGCCGGCCGACGGGCTTACGCCGCGCCGCTCGCGGTCTCCTCTTCAACAACCAGGCGCTTCAGCAACCACAGTTCGACCCCCAGGAGCGCCAGCCCGACGGGCATCATCAGCCAGCCGTGCATGTCGTGGAGGAAGTCCTGCGTCGCCTTGTCCGAGATGCCGCTGAAGCTGATCCCGGTCGCGGTGATCCGCAACACGTTCGTCAGCACCGCGATCGGGATGATGCCCAGCAGCACCATCAGCTTCTCGAACCGGCTCCGGTCGATCAGCAGCACCGCGCCCACCGAGAACGCCGCGAAGGTCACCATCATCTTCAGCCCGCTACAGGCGTCCACAACGCCCAGGCGAACTTCGTCGATCAGGATCAGGTTGCCGTCGCGGATCGCCGGCAGCCCGAGCGTTTGCAAGAGGAACGTGCTGCTGACGGTGGCCGCGGTCTTCAGCGGCGCGCCGACGTTGCGCTCGAGTTCGTAGGGCAGCGGCACCATGAAAATCAGGAACACGATCGCCGGGCCGGTCCGCTTCACCAGCGGCACCCCGCCGAACGCGAGGCACCCGGCCACGAGCGACAGCAACAGCGCCGCGGCGTCGAACTGGTAGAACAACAGCGCCCCGGACGCGGCGCGGAGGGTCAAAATCGCCACCAGCAGCCCGCACCCGAGGATCGGGAGCGGTTTGAGAGTGAGTGATTCGCCCTGCCACGCCCGGCGCACGAGGTACGCCGAGAAGAACGGCACGAGCAGCCCGTGCGAGTATTGCGGGTCGTTGATCCACTTGTCCGCGAACACGCGGAGCATGGGGAAGTAGGCCCAGCCGAGAACGGCGACGAAGGCGGCCACCTGCCACACCGCGCCGCGGGAAGCAGAAGCGGCCGCGGCCGGCGCGGGAGCATCAGAGGGTGCGAAGCTGATCGAAGACATCCGTGTCCCCGGGAATACAGGGCGTGCGGGATTCTGCCCGATGGGCCGCGCGCGAATCAAGACCAAGTTTGCGGCCCGCACGGGCGGTTCGGGTGCGGCGCGAAATCCTTGCTCGTTGCATCTTCGCGCGGCGGTTGGTAGCCTGAACTCACTTGCCATCTCGCTCGCTCGGACGAATTTCGCGAGGCCGTCATGCCCGTGGTCGAAGTGTCGTGCCCGAACTGCGGTGCGAAGCTGAAGGCACCCGACAACATGGCCGGCAAAAAGGCCAAGTGCCGGAAGTGTACCAAGACGTTCCGGCTCCCCGGAACGCCGGTCGCCGAATCGGCCGGCGACGCCGACGTCCCGCTGGCCGATCTGATCGAGACCTCTCCGCCGCCCCCACCGGCGAAGACCGCGGGACCGCTCCCTTCGGCCGATCCGTTCGACTTCAGCGATCCACCGGACCCGCCGAAGCCGGCCCCGGCGAAGCCACAGGCCGCGCCCGCGAAGCCGCCGGCGACTCCCGCTCCGGCGAAGCCCGTGGCGCCCTCCAAACCGCAAGCGGCGGCGCCCGCGCCCGCCAAGCCACAAGCCGTTGCGCCCGCGAAGCCGCCGGCGACCAAGCCGGACTCGCCGAAGGCGCCGAAGACGGCCGAACCGCCTCCGCCTGCGCCGCCGCCTCCGCCCGAACCGGCCCCGGCTGCGAACCCGTTCGCGTTCGACGCACCCGAAGCCGCACCCGACGACCCGTTCGCCTTCGGCACCGAACCCGCCCCGCCCACGAAAGGGAAAGCGAAAGAGAAGGAGAAGGCCAAATCGAAGCCCCGCGAAGAAGCCGAGCCGCCGTCGAAGAAGGGGCGCGCCGCGGAGGAGAACGAGGCCGCGCCGCGGAAGAAAGCGAAGACCCGCGACGACGAGGATGAGGCCGACGAGGACGAAAAGCCCGCGAAGGGGAAGGCGAAAACCCGCGCCGAGGAGCCGTACAACCCGTTCGCCAATTACTCTGCCGACCCCGGCCCGGCGGCCGAGCCGGAGGTCACGTGGAACAAGCCTAGCCGCGACGAGGGCGAGACCGAGACCGAGGACGAACCCGAGAAGCCCCGCTACCGCCGCCCGGACGAACTGCCCGACACGACGCGGAGGACGCTCTTCCTGACCGGCGCCGTCGGCGCCGTCGCGCTGGCCCTGGGCATCCTCGCGCTGGTCGTTTACATCAAGGCCAACCGTCCGCCGCCGGACCCGGAGGTCAAGAAGGACGACAAGAAGGACGAGCCGCCGCCGGTTCCGCCCGACCCGGTGCGCCCCGAGCCGCCGAAGGGCGACGGACCGAAAGTCGATCCGAAGGGCAAGGACAAGGTCGATCCGCCGAAGATCGATCCGAAGGGCAAAGACAAGGTAGACCCCAAGGTCGATCCGCCGAAGGTCGATCCCAAAGTCGATCCGAAGATGGACCCGAAGGTCGATCCGCCGAAGGTCGATCCGGTGCGGCCCAAAGACCCGGGGCCGAAACGGGACCGCACGATCAGCGGGGTTCAGGGGGTCCGGCCGTTCACCGTCGGGATGCCGCCGGCCAAGCCGGAACTGACCGAGAAGCCGCGCATCCAGTTGGCCGTCGGCGCTCCGGTGACCTCGGTCAAACGGGTGTTCCCGCGGCTCTCCAAGGACACCGACACCGGCGTATTGGTGCGCACCGGGGCCGGCGAGCGGCTGGCGATCGAGTCCTACGGCGCGGTCGGCAACCTGGTGCCCGGCGCCCGCATCGAGTACGACGGCGACGGCTCGCCCGACCCGATCGCCGACATGTACGCGCCGGCCGAGAACGGCCGGTTCCTGGCCGCGGTCGGCGGCAAACTGTACGTGTGGACGCTCACCGATCGGAAGAAGCTGGCCGACGGGCTGGACCCCTACGCGGACAAACCGGACCACGCGAAGGCGGGACTGGCCGCCGCGTTCCTCACCCCCGACCCGAACCAGGTGGTCACCGTTTCGACGGCCGGCGCGGTTCACCTGTACGACCTGCGCGACCGCAAGGCGGTGAGCGAGTTCCTCCCGCCTTACGGCGCCCCGGGCCGCGTGGCGCTGGGGCTGTCGGTCGCGAAGGCCGAGGGGAACGGGTCCATCGTCCTCGCGCTGGGCGGCGTGATCTATCAGCTCGAAGCGAAACCGGGGCTGAAGGAACTGCGGAAGTTCGATTTCGGCGCCGACGTGAACCGGTCGCTGGGGCTGGCGGTCAGCGGCACGCCGGGGCGCATCCTGTACGCGTTCGAGGCGGCCCCAGACAAGAACGGCAAGATCGACAAACTGGTGATGGGGCTGTCGCTGGGGACCATGGCCCGGCCCGTCTTCTGCCAGGTTCCGGCCGACCTCGGCGAGCCGAAGGGTGCGCTATGGGCCAACACCGATTTCGGCGGGGTGGTGGTCGAGAAGGGCGTATTGTGGTTCGACGACCACGAGAACCGGTTCCACCCGCTGGCGCTGACGCAGCCGCCGGCCCCGGGGCTGTTCGCCGGCGACGAGTTCTATTTCTGGTACGTGGTTCCGAACGCGAAAGACGCGACCAAGAGTGCGGTGGTGGCGATCTCCGCCCCGCCCGATGGCAAGTTCCAGGCGAACTTCCCGGCGCAACCGCTCCCGACCTACCGCATCGACGCCACCGGGTTGTCGCGGTGATCTCGTAGCCCGACTCTCCGAGTCGGGTTCTTCTTGGCCTCCCGAAGAGCAGAACCCGCTTTCTCGTAGCCTGACTCTCCGAGTCGGGTCCAGGCTACGACAGAAGAACCCGACTCGGAGAGTCAGGCTACGAAATCCGAGTCGGGTTCTTCTTGGCTTCGTCGGAACCGGACCCGACTCGAAGAGTCGGGCTACGGAAGAGAAGAACCCGACTCGGAGAGTCAGGCTACGGCGCCCGGGCCGCTCGACTGAAGGCGGGCGGTCAGCGCGGCCCACACGTCGTCGATCACCTTCTTCGCCGAGCCTTCGAGCAGCCCCTTCGGCACCATCTTCAACAGCCCGGTCACCGCGACGAGGTCGCCGACCCAATGCACAGCCGTTCCGCCGCCTTCGGCTTCCTGGAACTCCAACCGCGTCGTCACGGTACTGCTGGCGCCGATCGTCTTGGTCACGAGCTGGTAGGCGACGGACTTCCCCGGGTCGCGGGCGGTCGCGGTGGCTTCCAGGGTGAGCGAACCGGTGAGAAACGAGAGCTTCGGTTTGATCTTGCCAACCGCTTTGTCCGGGGTCGCCTCGGTCACCTGCGCGTCCGGCACGCAGTGTGCGAGGAACCCGGCGTCGGAGAGTTTGGCCGCGACCTCCGCGACCGGCAGGGCGAACGGCTGGACGCCTTCAAAATGGATCATGCGGAACTCCGGGGCGGGGTTGTCCCATTATATCCGCATTGTCCGTTTCGGGATTTCGTGCGAGCATTTGGGGCTCTGGCGTCCTAATTTATCGTGACGGATTCTCGCGCTCGCCCCGCCCGAAACATCCAACGGAGCCGTTCCCATTTCGACCGCCGCACCGCCGTCGGGTGTTATCCCCGCGCTCAAGGTCCCCGCGCTGCCCGAACTGAAACTGCCGCGCCCGACCGGCTGGTACGACCGGCTGCGGTCGGGGCTGTTCGTCCTGTTCCACGTCGCGGCGCTGGTGGCCCCGTTCTTCGTGCCGATCACCTGGACCGCGGTCGGCATCGGCGTGCTGTTCTACGTCGTGCGGATGTTCGGCATCACGGGCGTGTACCACCGCTATTTCGCCCACAAGGCGTACAAGACGAGTCGGTGGTTCCAGTTCGTGCTCGCGTGGATCGGCTGCGCCGCGATGCAGAAGGGGCCGCTCTGGTGGGCCGGGCACCACCGGCACCACCACAAGCACTCCGACCAGGAGGACGACCCGCACTCGCCGATCGTCAAGACGGTGTGGTGGGCGCACGTCGGGTGGGTGATGTCCGGCCGGTACAACAACGCACCGGCGATGAAGGACTTCGAGAAGTACCGCGAACTGCGCTGGCTCGACTCGTTCCTCACCTGGGTGCCAGGGCTGGCGCTCGCGGGGCTGTGTTACCTCATCGACGGCTGGAGCGGGGTGGTGTGGGGCTTCCTCGTCGGCACCATCTGCCTGTACCACGCGACGTTCCTGGTGAACTCCGCGTGCCACCTGTTCGGCACGCGCCGCTACGAGACGACCGACCAGAGCAAGAACTGCTGGTGGGCCGCGCTTCTGACGATGGGCGAGGGGTGGCACAACAACCACCACCACTACCAGAGCTGTGCGCGTCAGGGGTTCAAGTGGTGGGAGATCGACGTGAGTTACTACATCATCCGGCTGTTGGGGCTGCTCGGGCTGGTGTGGGACATCCGCGAGCCGACCGAGAAGGCGCTCAACAGCAAGCTCGTGGCGCAAACGGACGAGACGCCGGCGGCGACGCTTTCGTAGCCCGACTCTCCGAGTCGGGCGGGAAGTGGACCCGACTCGGAGAGTCGGGCTACGAAAGGCGACGAAAGCCCCGCAAATCTGCTAAACTGATCTCCACCGCCTGGAGATCCGCACATGGTCCGCCGACTGGTTCTCGCCGCCGCGGTCGCGCTCGTGTCCGCGACGCCCGCGCTCGCCCAGCTCGACCCCGAGGCGAAGCAGCCGTACCACTGGCGGGTCGTGCTCACCGCCAAACCGCACCCGCTCGTCACGACCGACTTCCGCGAGCGCGTCAAGCGCGACGTGGTGGCCGCGCTCCAGACCGGGATCGGCCCGCTCGGCACGGTCGAGGTGATCGACCTCGCCGAGTTGCCGCGCGACCGGTGGGACCCGCTCTGGCAGCAGTTCGACGACAAGGGGTTCGCGGCGCTCGACGCCCCGCGCGACCTCACCGGGGCGAAGACGCACTTCCTCCGCATCGACTACCGCGACGGCCAGTTCCACATCGAAACGCGCCAGTACGACGGGTTCACCGGGCTGTCGTCGCCCCTCGTTCGTACCCGGGCGGTTCGGGCCGCCGACCAGGTGGGGCGGGCCGCCGGGCTGCTCCTGGACCGCGACTTCGGCCTGACCGGCACGGTCGAACCGGTCGCGGGCAAGGCGGACCTGGTGAAGGTATCGATCCGCGGCTCGGCGCTCGGCCCGGTGAACAATCACGTGCAGGCGGGCGACGTGTTCGCGCTGGCCGCAGTGCGGAAGACGAACCGCCCGGCCCCGGCCCCGATCCGCACCGCGACCGGGAAAATCATCGCCGCGCCGAGCAGCACCGAGCCGCCCGGCCTCACCTCCACCCCGCGCCCGTACGCGCTGTTGAAGGTGACCGACGTCGCGCCCGACGGGCTGCGCTGCACGGTGCTCTACGCGGACCCGGCGAAGGCAATGCCGCTCGCCGGCGGCGTGATCGGCTACCGGTGCATGAAACTGGGCACGGTGAAGGGGCCGGTCGCGGTGCGGCTGGTGGGTAGTGACGGGTCGGTCGAGCGCACCGCGTCGCGGGTGGCCGTGCGGGCCAGCGACACCGCGTTCCCCGACCTGTCGAAGCCGGACCCAAAGGACACGTGCTCGTTCAACGCCCCGACCGCGCAGTTCCGCACCGGCCGGCAGCTCAGTAACGTCGCGTGCGTCACGGTCACACAGGGCGCGACCTCGAAGCTGTTCGCGGTGCCGGTGATGAGCGAGGACCCGATCACGCTGCCGTTCGAGGTGGACCCGGTGAAGGCCGAGAAGGCCGACTACGACCGCGCGGTGCTGACGGTCGCCAGCGCCGCGGCCGACGCCCGGCTGGCGCAGACGGTGTGCTTCGAGGCGGTGGCCCGGTTGATCGGGGCGCAAAAGAACGCCGACGCGCTGGCCCGGGCCAAGGGCGGGCGCGACGCGGCCGACGCCGCGTTCCAGAGCCTCACCGACGAACTCGCCCGGCTCTACGAACAGCGCGACAAGTCGCCCACCGCCGGCCCGTTGCTCGACAAGACCAAGCAGACGCTCGACACCCTCAAGCAGTACAACGAGCAGCTCAAGGCGCACATCACGAAGATCGAGAAGGTGATCGAGCGGGAGAAGAACCCGGGCGTCGCGGCCGAGGCCGACCGGCTCAACGGGCAGATCGAGGTATTGCTCAGTAGCGGCGAGGTGGACCAGGCGCTGGCGGCCTACGCGCAGCTGATCGCGCTGTTGCCGAACGAGCCGGAATACAAGGCCCGGCGCGACAAGCTGGCGGCCGAGTGGAAGGTGAAGGACGACGCGCACCAGAAGGCCCGCGACTATCTGTCGAAGACGTGGCCGGCCCTGGGCACGATCCCGGACTACCACAACAGCCTCCAGCCGCTCCGCGACGCGGTGGCCGTGTGCAAGCGGCACGGCGACAAGTGGGCGATGCGGAAGCTCTTGGTGGCGTTCACGCCAGCGGGGGTGAAACTGAACGAACTGGTCGCGGCCCTCGACCCGGCGAACGAGGCGGACAAGAAGCTGCTGGTCGATGCCCAGGCCGCGGGCAAGGCGCTGGCGGAACTCGAAAAGGACTTGCACGAGTTCATCAAGTAACAAGTCTCGGTAGCCAGCCTGTGTTCCGGTCGCTCTCGTAGCCCGACTCTCCGAGTCGGGTTCTTCTTGGCTTCGTCGGAACTGGACCCGACTCGGAGAGTCGGGCTACGGGTCATGCCTCACCGGCCGGCTCACACCGGCCGTTCGCCTGCTGCCGCTGCGCCGCGTTCCGGCGCCCAGCGGGCGCACGCCGCGAGCACGAACAAGAACGGCACGAACGGCAGCCGAAACCGCTCCAGCCCGACCGGGAACGTCGCGAGCGAAAACAGCACGATCGGAATCAGGCACCCGAACACCAGCGCCCACCGCCGGCGGATCGCGGCGCGAATCAACCCCGTCACCGCCGAGAGGGCGATGAGCGCGTTCAGCGCGGCCCACGGGAGCGCGATCATTCCCCACACCGACAGTTTCGACGCATCAACCTTTCCGCGAAGCACGTCCGAAAAGAACCCGCTCGGCTGGTACTCGACCCCGTACAACCCCGCGGCCAGCGCCGCGGAGTGGTCGATGCACAACTTCACCTCGGATTTCGCCGCAACCTTCGCCGTGGTCGCGGGTTGCGCGCGAAATTCCGCCAGAGCTTCCTTCCGCGCGAGAGCGAACACGTCCTGCCCCGGTTGCAGCTTGCCGGAAAGCCTGCGCGTGAGTTCTTCTACGCGAATCGGCCAGCTCGTGAGCCAGTCGTCGCCGCGGCTCTCGGAGATGACGTACGCGGCGCCGTAGTAGTACAGGTTCAGTTCGCCGACGGTGCTGACACGCGCCCCGTGCCCGGCGGAGGCGTTCCGCGCCGCCCACACCGCCGAGGGCACCCCCGCCACCAGCACGACGACGCTTGCGGCCAGCCACTTTCGCGTAGCTGTGCGCCAGCCGAGGATGAGCGTGGTGGGCAGGTACAGCAGCCCGAGCGGGCGCACCAACCCCGCAAAGCCGATGAGCAGCCCCGGCACCACGCGCCCCGCGGGGGTGGTCGTGCGGGCCGACGCCGCGAGGCCGACGAGCGCCAGCGAGCAGAACAGACTTTCGGTAAGCGGGAGCGCGTCCGAGGTAACGGTCGCGGGGTGCAGCGCCCAGAGCCACCCCGCGCCGAGCGCCGCTCGTGGCGTGCATCCGAGCGCCAGTGCGATGCGCACGAGGCACAGCGCCGAGAACGCGCCGAGCAAGCACTGCGCGAGGTATGCGAGGCGCAAGCCCGACGTGCCGCCGAACGCCGCGAGGAACAGCGGGTAGCCCGGGGTGCGGAACGCTTCCGATGTGAGGCCGTTGGCGTCCGGCGGCGGGAGCGTGCCGTTGTCGCGGCGCAGTTTCTCCACCGCGAGGTGCATCAGGCCGTCTTCGGAGGGCTTGCCGAAGGTCCGGTGCGAAAGCAGCGTGTCGGCGAGTTGAACGTAGCGGGGCGAGTCGGGCGAGTGGGCGTAGACGCGCGTGGGTTCGGCCCACGGCCCCGTGAACAGCACGGCGAGCCGCAGGAGGAGGGCGGTTGCGAAGAGGAACGCGAGCGAGCGAGTGGGCATGGTTAAACAGCGCGAAGACCCCTCACCCGGCGGCGCTTCGCCGCCGGGTGAGGGGTTCTTCTCTCCACCTCAGTCCCGCAACCAATACCGAATGATGCAGTACAGCGCCTGGAACCCGTCCTTCATGCCGATCTTCTTACCCTCTTCGTAGGTTCGGCCGCTGTAGCTGATCGGCACCTCGTAGATGCGCCACGGGGGCTGGCCCTTGCGCTTGCGGGCGATCTTCGCCGTCACCTCCGGCTCGAACCCGAACCGGTTGCTCTTGAGGTTCAGCCCCTGAATCACCTCCCGCTTGAAGACCTTGTAGCACGTCTCCATGTCGGTCAGGTTCAGGTTGGTACACCAGTTCGAGAGCGTCGTGAGCACCTTGTTGCCCACCGAGTGCCAGTAGTACAGCACGCGGTGGCTCTCGCCGATGAACCGCGACCCGATCACGACATCCGCCCGGCCGTCGAGGATCGGCTGGATCAGTTTCGGGTACTCCGCCGGGTCGTACTCCCAGTCGGCGTCCTGCACGATCACCAGATCGCCGGTGCAGTGCTTGAACCCCTCGCGGAGTGCCGCGCCCTTGCCCATGTTCTTCGGCTGGTGGAACACGCGCACGTTGTCGTACTGCTTCTCCAGTTGGGCCAGGATCGCCGGCGTGTTGTCCTTCGAGCAGTCGTTGACCAGGATCAGTTCCTTCGGAATTTCGACCGCCTGGACCCGGCGCACCAGTTCCGCGAGCCATCGCTCCTCGTTGTAAACCGGGATCACCACCGACAGTTTGAACCCCGGCGGGATCGGGTAGATCCCGATGTTGCGACACGCGGCCTCGCCCAACAGTTGCTGGAGAACCTTGACCCGTGTGTTGGGGTCGGCGGCCATCTGCTCCAACAGTGGGGCCATGAGCGGGGCGAGGGCGTCGGGTTTGTTCGCGGGCGCGTCGTCGGGCCTGTCCATCGTGCGGGCCTCCGGTGCCTGAACCATCGTCATGCGTGCGGTCCTCAGTGTGGTCGGGCGAGGTGCCGACTACTCTCGAAGCCGGGTTGACACGTTCACCCCTGGTAACGTAGGGATAGCACACTTTCGTCAATCCCGGCCCGCGGTCAAGCCCGACTTCCGAATCCGAACCGCATGGAGGCGCTTCGTGAAACCCGCCCCGACCCCCACCACTTCGTCTGCGCCTCCTGTCCCGCTCTGTGACATCCAGGCCCAGTACCGCCAGTTTGTCTTGCCCACCGCAAGCACGTTGGC
>CAZBXY010000007.1:0-59127 GCA_964495365.1 uncultured Frigoriglobus sp.
CTCCTGCGCCGGGCGCTTCGCGCGGGGTTCAGCGACTTCCGAACGCTCGGCGCCGACCCCGACCTGAACCCGATCCGTAGCCGCCCCGAGTTTGCGACGCTCGCCAAACTGCTGAACGAACTGCCCCGCGACTGACGTCTGACGGAGCCGCCCATGAAACCGTCCGCACGCTTGACCCTGACCGCGCTCGAGGACCGCACCGTCCCCGCGGGCTTCGGCAACGCCTGGGTCGATACGAACCTCACCGTCAGCTTCGTTCCCGACGGGACGGACGTGGCGGGAACTCCGTCGAGCCTGTTTGCCACACTGAACGCGCGGATGACGACCGCGGGCTGGCAGGACGTGGTGAAATCGGCGTTTCAGAAGTGGGCCGCGCCGACGAACCTGAATTTCGCCGTCGTGCCGGACGACGGGCGCCCGCTCGGCACCCCGGGGCCGATTCAGGGGTCGCCCGACGTCGGCGACATCCGCATCTCGGCCCGCCCGCTGTCCGACAACGTGATGGCGATCACCAACCCGTTCGACCTCGTCAGCCCGTGGGCCGGCGAGATCATCCTCAACAGCAACAAGGTGTTCGACAACGACCGGTCCGAGGGAACGGTCGATTTGCGCAGGGTTCTGCTACAGGAAGTCGGGCACGCGCTTGGTGTCGGTAACAGTGACGACGAGTGCTCGGTCATGTACGAGCACGGCGGCAGCCCCTGCATGGTGGGCGAAGACGTGGCCGCGATCCGGGCGCTCTACGGAGTGCGCGCGCCCGACCGGTTCGACGCCGACTCCGACAACTCCACCTTCACGTCAGCTTCCGGATTATCGTACATCCAGGACACGATCACTCTCGTTGGGACCAACGAGCCCAACTCGAGCGTCCAGTACGTGGCGCCGGGCGACCTCACCACCGGCAGCGACATCGACGTGTACTCCGTCACCCCGCCGAAGGGTCAGATCAACCCGGCGGTCGTTGTGCAAACCGGCGGCCTGTCCTCGGTCCGGTTGCAGGTGTCGGTCTACAACCGGACGGAGAGCCAGTTGCTCGCGACGACCGCGACCCCGGACGCCAACGGCACCTACGTCCTCTCGTTCCCGCAAAGTTCGGGCACGCCCACGTACTACGTCAAGGTGCAGGCCGCACCGGACGCGGGCGTGTTTGCCGTCGGCTCCTACAAGCTCGCGATGGGCGACGGGCTGAAGGCGGTCCCAAAGGGCGACGATACGACCGACATCAACACCCCGAAGGGAACCGTCACCGAATCGGCCGACTGGACCGCCGGGAAACCGGCCAACGACACGATCACGACCGCGACCAAGCTCGACAAGGCCCGCGAGAGCACCGACGCCCGCTGGGACTACAGCGGCACCGCGACCCTCGGCGCCGCGGCCGACGCGGACGTCTACGAGGTCCGCACCGGGGAGAGTTCGGGCAGCACGATGGTCGTCTTCGTGAGTACGCCCCTCGGCGGGGCGGAGCCGGTGATCACCGTTTCCGACAGCAAGGGCCACCCGCTCACCACTGAGGTTCTGCTCCGCAACGGGGATTCGACGGTCGTTCAGTTCCGGGGCGCGAAGGCGAGCACGACCTACTCCGTCACGGTCCGCTCGGCCGACCCGACGAACTGGGCCGGGGCCGAACCCTACCGGGTCGGGATCGACTTCCGCGACACCACGATCGCCCTCGATTCGCTCGCCAGCGGCACCCTCACCGCGGCCCAGTCGCAGATGATGCGCGAACTGGACGTGGCCCGGTCGCAGGGGTTCCGGTTCCAGTTGTCCGCGACCGGGGCCGACAACGCCGGCGCGCGGTTCACGGTCTTCGACGCCAGTGGGAACGCGGTGTTCACGATGGTCGCCCGGAGCGGCCAGACCGTTATCCGGGACGTGCTGCTCGCGCCGGGCACGTACACGATTGTGATCGTCGGCGGGACGAACGACGGCACGCCCCTGACTTCGCTCCAGGTGGGCGCTCATTATCTGGTGCTCACCGACCCGATCGGCCCGGCGCTCGCCGACGAGTACACGACGACAACGACGACAACGACGACAACGACGACAACGACCTGCGGCTACTTCTGGCTCGCGCCCGCGACCTCCGGCAGCGGGTTCCTGGCGCTCACCAACCCGTACAGCTTCGTGTGGTGGTAACCGGCGAACGTGTCGAATCCGTGTGACTTGTGGGAGAGCTTCCTGTGTCCGTCGAACTCTTGACCGACCGACTCGCACTCGCCCCGAGCGCGCCGCCCGCCCCGCCGCCCGTCGAGTCTGCCGGACCTGTCGGCAGGCTCGACAGTCCGGCAGAGTGCGCGACCATTCAGCTCGCCGCCGCGCTGGCGCCGGCCCCGGCCGCCTACGACCCGTTCCCCGAAACGGGCGACACGTTCGAGGGGTTCGAGATCCTCACCGAGCTGGGCCGCGGGGCGATGGGCCGGGTGTTCCTGGCCCGGCAGTCGGCCCCGACCGAGCGGGTCGTGGTACTCAAGATCGGCCGATACCTGTCGAGCGAGTGCCGCAAGCTGGCGAAGCTCCAGCACCCCAACGTCGTGCCCGTCTACTCGTTCCACGCCAGCGAAGACGTGCAGGCCGTGTGTATGCCCTACCGCGGGCCGCTGACGCTGGCCCACCTGGTCGCACGGCTGCGGTCCGAGAACCTGCACACGCTCGACGGCAAGACGCTCACGACCGCGATCAACGAGTGCCGCGAGCACCGGCAGCCGTCGGTCGCGCTGGGAACGTCGAGCCCCGCGCCGGCGGGCACCCCGGCCGATCCCGCGGCGCCCACCAACGCCGAGCAGCAGTCGCCCGACCTGTTCGCCGGGCTCCGCGGGCTGGCCTACGTGGACGCGGTGCTGACGATCTTCCGGCAGATGGTCGAGGGGCTGCGCGCCGCCCACGCCGAGCGGATCGTTCACTGCGACCTGAAGCCGGCCAACGTGCTGATCGCCGACGACGGGACCGCCCAACTGATCGACTTCGGCATCGCCTACGACAAATCGGAGATCGCCCGCGGGCAGTTGCGGCTGGGCGGCACGCGGCCGTACATGTCGCCGGAGCAACTGCACTCGATCGCGACCGCCGAACTCGCCTACGACGAGCGGAGCGACCTGTACGCGGTCGGGGTGATGCTGTACGAGCTGCTCACCGGCCAGCTCCCGTTCGGCGAGAGCCTGCCGGGCACCGACGGCGCGGTCCGCGAGCGCGAGCTGCGGTTCGCCCCGCCGCCCCCGGCGCGCGAGCTGAACCCCGGCGTGCCGCCGGCGGTGGCCGCGATCATCGCCAAGTGCCTCGCGCCGGACGTCGCCGATCGCTACCAGAGCGCGGCGCAACTGCTCGAAGACCTGGACCGGCAGATCGCCCGGCGCCGGCTGCGGTACGCCCCGAACCCGTCGGGCCGCGAACTGGTGGCCAAGTGGGCGACGCGGAACCGCGTGCTGCTCGCGGTCGCGGGCGTGCTGCTCGCGGCCGGGACGGGCCTCGGGGCGTTCGCGCTCCGCGACTCGCGCCAGGGGGCCAAGATCAGCCAGCTCGAACTGGTCGCGGCGGGGGAGCCGTTCGCGGCCGACGCCGAGGAGGCCGAGTTCCACTTCGTCATCGGCGACCGCGACCCGGTGTACCGCGAGAGGGCCGAGGCCGCCGCCCGGCGCGCCCTCGACCGGTTCGGCGCGGGGGCCGACCCCGAGTGGTACCTGCGTGAGGACTTCCGGGCGCTCGACCCCGAGCGCGCGAGCGAGTACCGGCAGCGCGCCGCGGGGATCATGCTGCTCTTGGCGAACGCCCGGGCGTCGGAATCGACCCGCACCGCGGACGCGGCGAAGCGGGCCGAACTGCTCGAAAGTGCCGCGAACTGGAACCGGCGGGCCGAACAGGCGCACCCGGCGGCCGAGGGCTGCCGGGCGGTGTGGGCGCAGCGCGGCTACCTCGCCCGGCTGGGCGGCGACCCGGTCGCCGCCGAGCGGCTCGCGCGCCGGGCCGAGGCGCTGCCACCGTCCGCTTCCGACGCGGTCCTGGAAGGGCGCCAGCACCTGACCGAGGGCCGGGTTCAGCAGGCGCACAAGGCGTTCAAGGCGGCGACCGCGGCCGACCCGAAGAACATGTGGGCCGCGTTCTACCTGGGCGTCAGTTACCAGATGCTCAACCAGCCCCGCGAGGCGGTCGCGGCCTACGACATCTGTTTATCCCTGCGCCCGGGGTTCTTCGGGGCGCACTTCAACCGCGGGCAGGCCCGGTTGCGGTGCGGCCAACTGCCGGAAGCGGAAGAGGACTTTGAACGCGCGCTCAAGGGCCGGCCGGACTGGGCTGCGGTCCACTTCGAGCGGGCGCTGGGGCGCGAGGCCCGCAAGCACTACTCCGACGCGCTCGACGACCTGAACCGGGCGCTGGAACTGGGCTACACCCCGACCTCGGTGCTCCTGGTTCGCTCGCGGGTGTACGGGCGGATGAACAAGTCCGAGGAAGCGGCCCGCGACTTCGCCGAGGCGATCAAGACCGTTCCGACCGACGAGCGCGGGTGGCTGGCCCGGGCCCAGGCGCAGCTCTTCCGCGCCCCGGAGGCGGCGCTGGCCGATTACGAAGCGGCCCTGAAGCTCAACCCGCGCCTCGCGCACGCCCTCCAGGGCAAGGCGCACCTGCTCAGCCGCGCCGGGAAGAACACGGAGGCCGCGGAGGTGCTCGGCAAGCTGATCGAGGTGACGCCCGACGCCCCGGACGCGTGGGCCGGCCGCGGGGTGCTTCGCGCCCGGCTGAACGACCGCGCCGGGGCGCTCGCCGACGCCCGCGAGGCGCTGAAGTTGACGGAGGCTGCGGCGACCAAGTACCAGGTCGCCGGGATCTTCGCGATGACCTCGCGGACCAACCCGGAGGACCGCCGCGAGGCGTTCAGCCTGCTCGACGCGGCGCTCCGAGAGGGGTTCGGGTTCGAGTACTTGAAGGACGACAAGGAGCTGGACCCGATCCGCAACGACCCGGAGTTCCAGAAAGTTGTGGACGCAGCGAAAGCTTACCGACAGGCGCTAAAGAAAGTCGACTGACGCCCGAATTCGGAGCACCGAAGTTTCGATAGTTTCTGTTCTTTCCTCCTACCGGAGTTTGCCATGACGTACTCTTGGAGACCGAGTTTCGAGGTTCTTGAAACCCGCGAAGTGCCCGCCGTACTGGGCCTGATCGGCATGGTGCCGCAAGTGATCTACCCGCCTTCGGACGAGGGCACCCTGCCCCTGCCGCCCCCGCCGCCGGCGACGCCGGTTATCGTCTCGCCACCGACGACGCCTTACACCCCGTGACCCTCTAACCGGTTCACAGCACCAACCCGGAACTCGGAGCGAACCGTCCGCTCCGTGCGGTTCGATCTACCCCCCCGTAACCCTCTCACCGTGGCCACCACCGAGTCGCCCTTATGAAACCGAATCCGCGCCTGAAGCTCGAAACTCTCGAAGCCCGTGACGTGCCGACCGTGTTCGGCAACCCGTGGCAACAGGCCGACAGCCTCACGCTGAGCTTCGCGGCCGACGGCGTTCAGTACTCGAACCAGACCTGGGGGCAGACCTCGTTCGCCAGCGGTCTGTTCGCCGAGCTGAACTCCACCATGGCCACCGGCGTGTGGCAGGAGGAGATCCTCCGCGCGTTCCACACCTGGACCGCGCAGGCGAACATCAACGTCGGGCTGGTGGCCGATTCCGGGCTGGCGATCGGCGGGTTCTCGACGACCGTCAAGTCGGCGACGTTCCGTCTCGGCTCGGCGTCGAACGCAACCGACGTGCTCGCCACCTCGATGCCGAACCACCCGCTCACCGGGGCCTACGCCGGCACCATGATGCTCAACGACGCGTTCACCTTCAGCAAGGGCGGCGCGACCGGCACCTACGACCTGTACTCGATCGCGCTCCACGAGTTCGGCAACCTGCTCGGGCTGGCCGACGACGACGTGACGGCCGGGTCCGCCCGGAAGGGGAGCTACGACGGGGTGCGCACCGGCCTGGTTTCGGCCGACGTCACCGCCCTGCAAGCGATGTACGGCGCCCGCGCGGCCGACGCGCTCGAGGGCACCGGCGGGAACAACACCCAGACCACCGCGTCTACCCTGAGCGGCGTGTCCGATCCCGCGGCGGCCGGGAAGACGCGGGCGGTGGCCAACGGCGACATCACGACCGGCGCGGACGCGGACTTCTACAAGGTCACCACGCCCGCGGGGGTCACCTCGATCACCGTGCGGCTCGGCACCGCCGGCAAGAGCCTCCTGGCCGGGCGCGTGGACGTGTACAACTCCGCCGGCGCGCTGGTCGGCTCCAAGACCAACACCAGCCCGCTCCAGGGCGACACGGTGCTGACGCTGACCGGGCTGTCGGCGAACACCAACTACTTCGTCAAGGTCTCGGCCGGGCGTACCGACACCTTCAACACCGGCAAGTACCAGCTCCGCGTCGGGTTCGCCTACGACCCGGTTACCGAAACCGTGTCCGACCCGGTGCAGCGGCTCGGTTCGGACGGCAACACCAACGAGACGCGCCAGACCGCGACGACCCTCACCGCGACTGCCGGGTACGTGGCCGGCACCCACTTCGAGTGGACCGGGCGGATCGAGGGCCTGGCCGACCTGGACTACTACCGGATCACCGCCCCGACCGGCGGCGGGGTGATGACGATCAACGTTCAGTCCGAGGGCGCGCTGTCCACCTCGGCCACGGTATACGATTCGTCCGGCAACGTCGTCGCGTCGAACATCCTCATCAACTGGGAAGGCGGGATGTTCCGCGCCCAGGTGCCCAACACGACCGCCGGGGCGACGTACTTCGTGCGCCTCAAGGTCCAGGACGCGAACTGGTCGGCGTGGTCCGGCAACTACGCCGCGTCGATCGACTTCCGCCAGCCGCTGGCGACCACACAGAGTCTGGCGAGCGGAACCGCCGACCGCAACAGCCAGATCGCCTTCGGGATCGACGTGCAGGAGAGCGGGACGTTCAGGTTCAGCCTGTCGGCCACGAGCACCAACACGTCCGCGGTCAACTGGCTGGAGTACTACATCTACGACGCGAGCGGGAACATCGTCGCGATGTGCGGCACGGACGGGCTGTCCAGCACCGACACGCTCGCGGTCTTCCTGGGCAAGGGGCAATACACGATCCAGGTGAAGGCGTTTTACAACAACAGCTCTGCTGCCACGATCAACTACGATCTGAAGCTGAGCCGGCTGAGCGACCCGATCGACCCGTACGCGCCGCCAGACCCGAGCAGTCCGCCGCCGCCCTCGTCGCCCCCGCCGCCGCCACCGCCCCCCGCGCCGCCGCCGGACGACACCGGGGTCACCATCATCCCGCCCCCGTACACCCCGCCGTACACCCCGTGAGCCGTGGCCCGCGGTGACGACGAGACGTACTCGCCCCGTGAGAACGCTCACGGACCCGACCGCGCCGCCGCCGGACGACACTGCCATCGCGACGTCCCCGGTGTTGCCGCCCGACCCGTGGGACCCGCTGGGTGCCGCGACGCCCGCCGAGCGCTCAACATCCCGTTTTCGCCCACCGTGAGCATTTTGAATTGCCGAACACAGGAGCCTCCCCCGGCTCCTGTGAGGACCGAGCCGTGACACACGCGACGACACTCTTCGGACCCGCGACCGGCGCACAAGTGGTGCCGCTCTGGGCGGTCCTCGGCGCCGGTTGCACGATCTC
The DNA here is from genome assembly GCA_964495365.1 of uncultured Frigoriglobus sp. GTDB lineage: Bacteria > Planctomycetota > Planctomycetia > Gemmatales > Gemmataceae > Gemmata. The sequence continues at coordinate 7,656 of CAZBXY010000007.1, forward strand.
GGCCGTGCTGATCTGGGCCTGGACGCGGGACTGGTCGGTCCGCAGCCGCCGGACGATCCGGTTCGTCAATACCGCCGGGCTGCTGTGCGCGGGCGCCGCAGGGCTGGTTCCTTCCGCCGCGGCGTGGCTCGTGTGCGCGGCGCTGGCGCTGGGCGGGCTGTCGGCTGTTCTGGCCGTCGCGCGCGCGTCGCGGAACGCTCACCCGTTGCAACAACCCGCCCTTCCGAACCGGCTCCGGGTGCTCGACGCGGCCCTGAACGCCTCGCGCGACGGGATCCTGGTCACGGTCACCAGCGCCGACACGATCGGACTGCGGATCGTGTACGCGAACCCGGCGTTCGAGGAGCTGACCGGCTACGGGACCGAGGAGGTCGCGGGGCAAAGCCCGAGCCTCCTGTACAAGGAGGACGCCGCGGACGACCGCGATTTCGCCCACGCCGCGCTCAGCGGGGGCGCGCCGGCCCGGTTCGAGGTGCCGGCGCGCCGCAAGGACGGGCGCCGCGTGTGGGTCGAGTGGTCCGCGGTCCCGGTTCCGGGCACGATCGCGGGCGACAGTTATCAGATCGCCGTGTTGCGGGACATCACCGAGCGTAAGCGCCTGGAAGATCAGCTCCGCCAGGCGGCGAAGATGGAGGCCGTCGGCCAGCTCGCCGCCGGCGTGGCCCACGATTTCAACAACCTGCTCACCGTGATCGGCGGGAACGCGGCGATGCTGGCCGATGCCGTCGCCCACGTCCCCGAGGCGACCCCGCTCGTCGAGCAGTTGCGGTTCGCGGCCGACCGGGCCGGCGGGCTGGTCCGCCAACTGTTGATCTTCAGCCGGCGCCGCGAACCGAAGCGCGAAACGGTCGATCTGGTCCGCGTCGTCACCGACGTCTCGGGGATCCTCGGCCGGCTCATCGGAACGGCCATCAAGACGGAGGTCACGGTTCCGAACACCCCGGTATTCATCGACGTGGACCGCGGGCAGCTCGAACAGGCGATCATCAACCTGGCAGTCAACGCCCGGGACGCGATGCCGGTCGGCGGGCGGCTGCGGATCGCGGTCGAGGGGGCCGGTTCGCGCGCCGTCCTGAAAGTGATCGACACCGGTTGCGGGATGCCGGACGCGGTGAAGGCGCGCATTTTCGAACCGTTTTTCACGACCAAAGGCCCGGAAAAGGGCACCGGGCTGGGGCTGGCGATGGTGTTCGAGTTCGTCCAGCGCCACGGCGGGGCGATCGCGGTCGACTCGGCCCCGGGCGTCGGCACGGCGTTCCAACTGACGCTGCCGCTGTGTTCGGCCCCGTCCCCCGCCCGCCCGACCGCGGTCGGGTCGGCCGCGCCCCGGGTCGCGCGCGGGTCGGTTCTGGTGGTCGAGGACGAACCGGGCGTCCGGGCGCTGGCGCGGGCCATCCTGGAGGGGCGCGGGTACACGGTGACCGCGGTCGGCGACGGGACCGCCGCGATCGCCGAACTCGAATCGGGCTCGCGGTTCGACGTGGTCGTCACCGACATGATTATGCCGGGTCCGGGCGGGGACCACGTGGCGGCGACGGCCCGGCGCCTGTCGCCGGCGGTCGGGGTCGTGTTCATGTCGGGCTACACCGAGTCGGAACCGTCGGTCCCCGGATCGGTGTACATCCAGAAGCCGTTTTCCCCGACCGCCCTGCTCGAGGCGGTTTACGAGACGGGCGCGCGCCGCGCCGCGGTCGCGGCGCCGATCCTGTCTTCGGCCTGAAGATCGGTCGAGCCGCTCACCGGCGGCCCGCGGTCCTACTTCAGGCTCTTGAGTACCACGTCCTTGAAGTGAACCTCCGCGCCTTCGGACTGAAGGGCGATGCGGCCGGATTTGAAGTTACCGTTCTTCCCCTCGTTCACCTTGACCCCGTTGATCACCAGCGTGATGTCCCCGCCGCGACAGGTGATCTCGTACTCGTTCCACTCGCCGAACTTCTTCTCCACCGGCTCTTTCGTTTCCAGCCGGAAATAGTGGCGCTCCTGCTTCGGGTCTTGCCGGGCCTTGTCCACATCAAGTTTGACGTCGGGCGGGTAAATGAGCCAGAAGTCGCCCGCGCGCCCGGCGAGCAGTTGCGCCTCGACCGACGTGGGCCAGTACTTCTCGTCCTGCACGTGGAGCAGGACGCCGCTGTTGCCGCCCTTGCCGTCGGCCGGGAACCGCCACTTCACCTTGAGGACGTAATCGCCGTACTCCTTCTTGGTGACCATGCACCCGTTCGGCTTGCCGGTGCAGTGGATCACGCCGTCCTTCACGCTCCAGGTATCCTTCGGGTCGGCCTTCTTGCCGTCCTTGTCGGCCTTGACGATGAACGTCCAGCCGTCGAGCGACTTGCCGTCGAACAGCGGGGTCGGGGTGTCGTCCGCGAGCGCGGGGACGGCGAATGCGAGCGCGGCGAGGGAGAGGACGGTGCGCATGGGTTGTGCCTCGTATCGTGGTCATCACGCTCCGCGTGATGGCCGCTCTTCGAGCGGCACTTTTCTTCGCGTAACAAAAGAAAGGCGCCGCTGCGCGGCGGCATCACGCGGAGCGTGATGACTACGATCGAAACAACTTCCGCACCGGGTTCCCACTCACGGCGCGGTAGGGGCGGTCGGTGGCGTCGGTGTAGTGCGCGTCGGCCGGGACGCCCAGCGCGTGGAACATCGTCGCCGCGAGGTCGCCCGGCGCGGTCGGGTCGGTCTGCGGGTACGCCGCGAAGCGGTCGGACGCGCCGAACGCGCCCGGTCCGACACCCCCGCCGGCGAGCAGCACCGAGTAGCACGCGCCCCAGTGCTTGCGCCCGGGCGAACTGCCGGCGAAGTTCTTCTCCAGCGCCACCAGCGGGGCGCGGCCGAATTCGCCCATCACGACCACGAGCGTCGATTCCAATAGCCCGCGAACGTGCAAATCGTCGAGGAAACACGAAACGGTGGCATCGAATCGCGGGAGCAGGTGCGACTTCATCGCGTCGAAGATGTCGTTGTGGGTGTCCCAGCCGTAGGCGTCGGGGTCGTCGGGGTCGTCGTCCTGCCCGCGGATGCCGTGGTTGAAGAACACCGTGACCCACGGCACTTCGGCTTCGACCAGCCGCCGGGCCATCAGACACGCCTGCCCCGAGCGGTGCCGGCCGTAGCGGTCGCGGAGCTTTTCGGGTTCGCGGTCCAGGTCCAGTGCGGCCTGCACTTTGGGCGCGTTCACCAGCTCGAACGCTTTTTGTGCGAGCGGGTCGGCCGTCACCCCCGGATCGAGCTTGGCCAGCAGGTCGCGGCGCGACTTCAGCCGTTCCGCGGGCACGTCCGACGGCAGATCGAGCGCCGCGACGAGTCGGTCGGTGTCGGTGACGTTGCCGAGTTCCGCCGGTTCGTAGGCCCGGCCGAGGAACCCGCCGTACTGCCCCGGGGAAACGTCCTTCGGCGCAAGCAGCGGCCCGTTCACGTGAACCGCCGTGTGCGGAAAGTGCTTCGCGGGCCGCGTTCGCTTCAATACCGCCCCGAGCGCCGGGAAGTCGGTGGGCCGCGGCGGCGGGTTGGAGCTTTTCCGCTGGTGGAACTGGCCCGTCAGCGCCAGGTAACACGCCGAGCCGTGGTCGAGGTCGTCGTGCGTCATCGACCGCAGCACGCAGTAGCGGTGCGAGAGCGCGGCCATGCGCGGAAGGTGTTCGCACACGCGCAAGCCCGGCGTGCGGGTCTGCGTGGTGCGGAACTCGCCGCGGATCTCTTCCGGGGCGTTGGGCTTCGGATCCCAGGTGTCGAGCTGGCTCTGCCCGCCGCTGGTGAAGATCACGACGACCGACTTCGCGCGGCCGAACTCCGGGCCGTGCGCGCCACTGGTCGGCTCCGCGGAAATGCGCGGCGCGAGCGCGCCGAGGACGCCGAGGCGCAGCCAGTCGCGGCGCGACGGGAGAACGGCGGCAGCGGTTGCAGCGGCAGCGCGGGGCATATCTCTCTTATCGCCGATTTCGGCCGCCGCGTCCACATCGGGCACGTGTGTTTCGTGGCCGCGTTCTTATAATCTCCCCATGCTGTTCGAGCAGATCACCGTCGTCGGGGTCGGGCTGATCGGCGGGTCGGTCGGCCTCGCGGCGAAGGCGCGCGCGGTCGCGGGGCGCGTCGTCGGGGTGGACCGTGATCCGAACGTGATTGCGAAGGCGATCGCGGTCGGGGCGATCGATTCGGGCGCGGAGCTGACCGAGGCCGTTGCGGGGTCGGGGCTGGTCGTCGTGTGTACGCCGGTCGATCGCATCGCGGAGGTGATTCTCGCCGCCGTTCCGCACGCCAAGCCCGGTACGCTGTTCACCGACGCCGGTAGTACGAAGGTGAAGATCGTCGCGGCGCTGCGCGGGCGGCTCCCCGCGGCGGTCGAGTACGTCCCGGCGCACCCGCTCGCCGGGTCCGAGAAGACCGGCCCGGAACACGGCCGCGCCGACCTCTTTCAGAATCGCGTGACGGCTCTCGTTGTCAGTGGGTCCAATGTGGTGTGGGAGCGCACGGTCGCGGTCGGGCGGTTCTGGGAGGCGCTCGGCTCGCGCGTCGTACTGATGAACGCGGACGAACACGATAAGGTGCTGGCGGTGACGAGCCACTTGCCGCACGCGGTCGCGTCGGCGGTCGCCGGGAGCACGCCGAAGGAGTGGCTCCACCTCGCCGCGACCGGATTTCGCGACGTGACCCGCGTTGCCGCCGGCGACGCGCAGCTCTGGACCGCGATCTTCGAAGCGAACCGCGACGCCACCCTCGTCGCGGTCGATTCGTTTATGAAACGGCTCTCCGAATTCCGAAGGCTGCTCGAGGCCGGTGATCGCGCCGGACTCGTGCAGTGGCTCACCGAAGGGAAGCAGGTGCGCGATGCTCTGGGAACTTGAGATCAAGCCGCTCGGCCGCGACGGCGAGCGCGAGCGCGTGTGCGACGAGTTCGACCTGCTCACGCACGCCGAGCGCGGCGGCGACCTCGTGACGGCGAGCGCCCGCGGGTTCCTCCTCGAAGGCGACCTGAGCGACGAACACCGCCAGAAGCTCACGAGCGAAGTGCTGGTCGATCCGCTCGTCGAAAGCGGTGAGTGCGCGCCGCTCGGGGCGCGCACCACTCACGCTTACACCGTCTTGCTGAAACCGGGCGTCATGGATCCGGTCGCGCAGACGGTCCTCGACACGCTGAAGTTGCTCGGCATCCCCGCGACCGCGGTGCGGACGTTCCGCCGCTACTTCGGGCCGCCGGAAATCTCCTCGCTCGACCGCGACGTTTTGTTCCGCAAGGTTCTGGCGAATGACGCCATCGAGCAGATCGTCATCGGTCCTGTAAAGGCCGATCACCTCGCGTTCGGTGCCCCGTACGCATTCAAGCTGGTGACCGCGCCGATTCACGCCCTCGATGACGCGGCGCTGGTGAAGTTGAGCAAGGACAACACGCTGGCGCTGTCGCTCGACGAGATGAAGGCGGTGCAGGCACACTTTCGCGGGCTGAACCGCGAACCGACCGACGTGGAGTTGGAGACGATCGCTCAAACGTGGTCCGAACACTGCTCGCACAAGACACTCAAAGGCGAGATCACCTTCACCGATCACGACACCGGCGAGACGCGCGTTTACAAGAACCTCCTCAAAGAGACGGTGTTCGGGGCGACGCAGGAGATTTGCGCCAAGCTCGGCGCGGATAACTGGTGCGTGAGCGTGTTCGCCGACAACGCCGGCGTCGTGAAGTTCGACGACAACTACCACATCGCAATTAAAGTCGAGACGCACAACCACCCGTCGGCGATCGAACCCTACGGCGGGGCCAACACCGGCCTCGGGGGCGTCATCCGCGATCTTCTGGGAACCGGACTCGGCGCGAAACCGGTGTGCAACACCGACGTGTTTTGCTTCGCCCCGCCAGACTTCTCGGCCGACCAGCTCCCCGCAGGGGTGTTGCACCCGCGGCGCGTGATGCAGGGTGTCGTCGCCGGGGTGCGCGATTACGGCAACCGGATGGGCATCCCGACCGTCAACGGCGCGATCCTGTTCGACGAACGGTATCTGGCGAACCCGCTCGTGTTCTGCGGCACGATCGGAACCATTCCGAAGGACAAGGCGTTCAAGAAAGTCCACGCGGGCGACCTGATTGTGGCCGTCGGCGGGCGCACCGGGCGCGACGGCATCCACGGGGCGACGTTCTCCAGCCTCGAACTGACGCACGAGTCGGAAACCGTCAGCGGCGGCGCGGTGCAGATCGGCAACGCGATCACCGAGAAGAAGGTGCAGGACGTCATCATTCAGGCCCGCGACCGCGGACTCTTCACCGCGATCACCGACTGCGGGGCCGGCGGGTTCTCCTCCGCGGTCGGCGAGATGGGCGCGGAGCTGGGGGCGTTCGTTCAACTTGAGAAAGCCCCGCTGAAGTACGAAGGGCTGAGTTACACCGAAATCTGGATCAGCGAATCGCAGGAACGGATGGTGTTGTCCGTTCCGCGCGACAAGTGGCACGAGTTACAAGCGCTGTGCGCGTCCGAGGACGTGGAGGCCGCCGCGCTGGGCGTGTTTGAGGAAACCGGGCGACTGAAACTCGCCTACCAGGGCAACATCGTCGCCGATCTGAATATGCACTTCCTTCACGACGGCCGGCCCACCGTCAAGAAGACCGCCGAGTGGAGCGCCCCGGTTCAGGCGATGGGCGGCCCGGCGGCGCAGTTGCGTGACATGTCCGTTCAGGACGCGCTCCTGGCGATCCTCGGTCACTACTCCGTTTGCTCGAAGGAATGGGTGATTCGCCAGTACGACCACGAGGTTCAGGGCGGCAGTGCCGTGAAGCCGCTTGTGGGCGTCGCCAACGACGGCCCGTCGGACGCGGCCGTTGTGATGCCGGTACTCGGCTCGTGGACCGGGGCGGCAGTTGGGTGCGGCATCAACCCGCGGCTCGCCGACCTCGACGCCTATTGGGCCGGCGCGTGCGCGATCGACGAGGCCGTGCGGAACGTCGTCGCGGTGGGGGCCGATCCGAAGCGGGTGGCGATCCTCGACAACTTCTGCTGGGGCAACATCCACGACCCGCAGGTTCTCGGGGCGCTGGTCCGCACCGCGGAGGCGTGTCGCGACGTCGCGGTCGCGTTCGGCACTCCATTTGTGAGCGGGAAAGATAGCCTGAACAACACTTACGCCACTCAGGGCGGCAAGCGGCTCGACATTCCGCACACGTTGCTCGTGACCGCGCTCGGGCGCGTACCGGATGTGCGAAAATGCGTCACAATGGACATGAAGGAAGTCGGGAATGCGCTCTACCTGATCGGCATCACGAAGGACGAACTCGGCGGGTCGCACTTCCACCTCATCACCGGGCGCGCTGGCGGGGCCGTTCCGAAGGTCGATCTACACACCGCGCCGAAGGTGTTCGCCGCGACGCACTCCGCGATCACGCAAGGGCTGGTGCGGTCGTGTCACGATTTGAGTGAAGGCGGGCTGGCGGTCGCGGCGGCGGAGATGTGCTTCGCCGGCGGCATCGGGGCCGACATCACCGGACTGCGGGACGAACTCTCCGACGAGGCGAAGCTGTTCAGCGAGTCGCCGTCGCGGTTCCTGGTGGAAGTGAAGCCGGAGCACGCGCCGGCGTTCGAGGCGTGTTTCGCGAACCTGCCGGTTGCGCGGGTGGGGGTCACCGTCGCCGACCCGCGATTGCGGATTGCGGGGGCCAACGGCGAGTGGCTCGTGTGGGTTAAACTGGCAACGCTCAAGGAAGCGTGGCAGAAACCCTTGCGGTGGTAAGGGTATAATGGGGCGGAACCTAACCCCCAACCCCCTTCCCTAAAAAGGAAGGGGGAGAAAGAGGGCGAAACGACGCGCGTTCGTCTTTTGGTTTTGGTTCGGCTCCCCCTTCCTTTCCAGGGAAGGGGGTTGGGGGGTTAGGTTCTTCTGCGGAGACGCCTTATGACCCGTTCCCTTCTGACCGCCGGTCTCGCCCTGTGCGTGGGGCTGGTACTCGTCGGTTCCCCCACGCCCACCGCCGCGCAGCCGCCCAAGGCCGGGCAGGCCGACGCCGAGCTGGTCGAGAAGGTCAAGAACTCCATCGACAAGGGCGTCCGCTATCTCAAGAAGAACCAGGGCAAGGACGGCGACTGGGAGAGCCTCGTTCTGGGCAACATTATCGGGCTGAAGGGCGGCACCACGGCGCTCGCCACGCTCGCACTGCTCAACAGCGGGGTGAAACCGGACGACCCGTCGGTGGCGAAGGCGCTGGAGTACCTGCGGAAGCTCACCCCCGACAAGACCTACGTCCGGGCGCTCCAGACGATGGCGTTTGCCGAGGCCCGACAGTCGAAGGATCTGCCTCGAATCGAAGAGAACGTGAGGTGGTTTAAAGAGAAGGCGCTTTACCGCAACGGCCGGCTGGAGGGGTGGAGCTATCCGGGCAACGACATCGCCGACAACTCGAACACGCAGTACGCGCTACTCGGCCTTTACGCCGCGAAAACCGCCGGCGTGAAGGTCGATGAGAAGCTGTGGCGCGACATCCTGGACTACTACACCCGCACCCAGCACGAGGACAACCGGATCCCGCGCGGCGGGTACTGGACCTACCACAACGCCGGCGGCGACAACGCCAGTTTCACGATGACCGTCGGCGGGGCGTGCGGCCTCTTAATCGCCCACATGGGCCTCGATAGCAGCGAGCAGGGCCTCGACGACGCAACGGGGGTCGCGGCCCGGTGCGGGCTGTACTCCGAGAACGACGCGCTCGCCAAGGGGCTGCACTGGGTCGGCGCGAAGTTCAACTTCATCGAAGGAAAGTCGTACTTCTACAACTTCTACGGCATCGAGCGCCTGGGCCGGCTCTCCGGGCAGCGGTTCATCGGCAAGATCGACTGGTACCGCGAGGGGTGCGAGCGGCTCGTCCGCGCGCAGGAACTCGACGGCTCGTTCGTTGCCCGCGCCGAGGAGCGCCGCAACAGCATCGACGCCGGCCAACCGATCATCACCACTTCGTTCGGGCTGCTGTTCCTCTCGAAGGGCCGAACCCCGGTGCTGGTCACGAAGTTCGCCTGGGGGAACTTCCGCAAGGGGCAGGCCAACGACAACACGGTCATCATCGAACTCGACCGCGGGGGGCTGGCGACGACCAAGCCGGACTGGAACCGCAAGCACAACGACACGCGGAACGTGGTCGAGTTCGCGGCCCGCGAGATCTTCGAGAACGCCCCGCTGTCGTGGCAGGTGTACGACGCGAGGCTCCAGGGGCTCAACGACGACAACCTGAAGATCGATTCCGAGGTCGGATCGCTCTTGCAATCGCCGGTGCTGTACCTCAACGGGCACGGGGCGATGCCGTTCGTGGGCCGTGCCGCCGACCCGCTCGGCGCGGAAGAGAAGTTGCTGAAGCGGTACGTCGAGGAGGGCGGGTTTCTGGTCGCGGAGGCGTGCTGCGGCGACAAGGAGTTCGCCGCGAGCTTCGAGGCGCTCATCGGGCGCATCTGCACCGGCAGCACGCTCCGCCGGATGCCGCCGGAACACGCGATCTGGACCATGTTCCCCGGTATCACGCCGGCGGACTTCCCGGACCTGATGTACCTCGACCGCGGGTGCCGGACGGTCGCGGTGTTCAGCCCCAGCCCGCTCGCCGGGTACTGGGAAGAGGCGCGGTTCATGCCGGTGGACGGCCGCGCCCCGAAGAACCGCGGCGAAAAGGCGTTCTGCCTGTCGCGCAACATCATCGCCTACGCGACCGGCATGGAACTCCCCAAGCCCAAGCTGACGAAGACACTCCTGGTGAACGCCGCGGACGCCGGGATCGCGCGGAGCAAGTTCCGGGCGCTGCAACTGAAGTACATCAGCGACGAGGGTGCCCAGCCGCCGCCGGCGGCCGACGCGCTGCGGAACCTGATGGCGTTCCTCGGCCAGAACGCGAAGCTCGACGTGGCCCTGACGAGCGAGGTCCTGCCCCCGGGCGACGCCCGGGTGTCGCGGTACAAGTTCATGTACCTGCACGGACGCAAGCCGGTACAGTTCTCGCCGGACGACGCGGACAACGTGAAGGCGAACCTCCAGACCGGCGGGCTGCTCCTGGTAGACGCGGCGTGTAACGAGTTCAAGCAGTGGAAGGAGTTCGACCGCACGTTCCGCGAGCAGATGGAGAAGATGTGGGGCCAGAAGCTGGTGACGATCCCCCCGACGCTTCCGGACGGCAAGGAGGAACCGCTGTACAAGCTCGCGAACGAGGCCGGGCTGAACCTGCGACTTGTGAAGTGCCGGCGCGAGAAGGCCGACGGCAGCGGCCCGGAGCCGGAGATGCGGCCCTACGCGGCGCACCTGGAGGGGATCAAGGTCGATGGCCGCTGGGTGGTGATTTACAGCAAGTACGATCTGGGGTGCGCGATCGAGGGCCACAAGGCCGCCGACTGCCTGGGCCACGATAAGGAGAGCGCGCTGCGGATCGCCAGCGCCGTGGTGCTGTACTCGCTGCGGCGCTGACGTTTCCCTGCGGCGCTGATGTTTTCAGCCCCGGAGGGGCGTCCGATGTTAGCCCGGGGTGAAGCGAGCTTGGCGAGCGCAACCCCGGGTACGCAAGACAAACGATGAACAAGCCCCGGAGGGGCGACAGAACTAACGGCGAAGGTTTCTGTCGCCCCTCCGGGGCTCGAGGTTTTCTTCTGGCGCGTCCCGGGGTTGCGCTTGCCTTCGGCTGCGCTCCACCCCGGGCTAACATCTCTCGCCCCTCCAGGGCTGAAAACAACGCGCTGAACCTCACCGTTGAACGCACCCTCCGCGAGCGCATACAATCCCCTCGCCTCCCTTCACCCACACTCGGAGCCTCCCCCATGCTCTCGCGCCGTGAGTTCCTCGCCGCGTCCGCCGCGGCCACCGGCACCGCGTTCCTCCCGCGGCTCGCACCCGCCGCCGAGCCGGACGACGTGTTCAAAATCTCGCTCGCCCAGTGGTCGCTGCACAAGGCGTTCTTCGGTCAGAAGGGCGTCGAGAAGCTCGACGCGCTCAAGTTCGCCGAGATCAGCGCCAGGGACTACGGCATCAGCGCCATCGAGTACGTCAACCAGTTCTACAAGGACAAGAAGAAGGACGAAGCGTACCTGAAAGACCTGAAGAAGGTCGCCGACGACAACAAGGTGACCAGCGTCCTCATCATGTGCGACGGCGAAGGCAACCTCGGCAACCCCGACGAGAAGGGCCGCGTTCAGGCGGTTGAGAACCACAAGCGGTGGGCCGAGTGGGCGAAGTTCCTCGGGTGCCACTCGATCCGCGTGAACGCCGCCAGCGACTGGAAGCGCGGGTTCGCCGAAACGCAGAAGCTCGCCGCCGACGGGCTGCGGAAGCTCGCCGAGTTCACCGACACGCTGGGCCTCAACACGATCGTCGAGAACCACGGCGGGCTGTCGAGCCACGGCGAGTGGCTCGCGGGCGTGATGAAGTTGGTCGATCACAAGCGGTGCGGCACCCTGCCCGACTTCGGCAACTTCGGGATCGGCAAGATCGAGGGGATCAAGGAAACCGAGTACGACCGGTACAAGGGCGTGGACGAACTGATGCCCTACGCGAAGGGCGTATCGGCCAAGTCGCACGACTTCAACGAGAAGGGCGAGGAGACGAAGACGGACTACCGCAAGATGCTCGACATCGTGGTGAAGAAGCACAAGTACCACGGGTTCATCGGGATCGAGTACGAGGGCGGCAAGGTCAGCGAGGCCGAGGGCATCAAGCTGACGAAGAAGCTCTTGGAAACCGTTCGCGCCGAACTCGCCAAATAGGCGAACGGCCGGTGTCAGCCGGCCGGTGGGAGCGACACGGTGGGAGTTCGATGCGGCGAACGGCCGGTGTCAGCCGGCCGGTGGGAGCGACCCGATCAGAGCGACACAGCGGGAGTTGGATGTGGTAGAATGCGGTTACGTTCCACCGGCCGGCTGACACCGGCCGTTCGCCGGGAGTCAACAATGCCGCTGTACGTCTACGAGGTCGTGTTGCCGGACGGGACCGGCGGCCCGCAGTTCGAGGTGCTCCAGAAGATGGCCGACGACCCGCTCACCGCGCACCCGGAGACCGGCGAACCGGTGCGGCGGATCTTCGCGGAGCCGAACGCCCCGCGGGCCTGGACCGACAGTCTGGGCAAGTCGAAACTGAGCGACAAGAACCTCGCGTCCAAAGGGTTTACGAAGTACGTGAAGACCGACAAAGGCACCTACGAGAAGACCGCCGGCGACGGGCCGAAGAAACTGAAACGCGGGTCGTAACTGCGACCGACGAACCGGCATCTCACGAACATGAACACTTACCGATCGGTGATTGCGGCCGGTGTCCTCGGCGCGATTGTGGTCGCGGCGGGCGCGGTCGTGTTTCGCGGGGCTGGAGGGCTTCCGATGATGCCGCCGGACATTCCCGAGCGCGAGGGCAAGCCGTTCGACGGTCAGAAGATCGTCAAGACCGACGAGGAGTGGCGGGCGCAGCTCACCCCGGAGCAGTACCGCGTCACCCGCGCCCACGGCACCGAGCGGGCGTGTAGCGGGGCGTTCTGGAACTCGAAGGACGACGGCGTTTACCACTGCGTGTGCTGCAACCAGCCGCTGTTCGATTCGGGCACCAAGTTCGACAGCGGAACCGGGTGGCCGAGCTTCAAGGAAGCGGTCGAACTGGACCGCGTGACCCTCAAGACCGACCGCGGTCTGGGCATGACGCGAACGGAAGTGCTGTGCAGCCGGTGCGACGCGCACCTGGGCCACGTCTTCGCCGACGGCCCGGCGCCGACCCGGATGCGGTACTGCATCAACTCCGCGGCGCTCAAGCACGTCCCGCGCTGAGAGTAGTAGGCACACGCCGTGTGCCGTTCTTCACTCTTCAGCGACGGCACACGGAGTGTGCCTACTACTATCGAGGTCGGGTATAATGGCGGTATGAACGACCCCGACGCGAACCTGCTCGCGAAGCGCGACCGCCTGCTCGCGGTGCTGGGCGAGCTACCCGGCGTGGCGGTCGCGTTCAGCGGCGGGATCGATAGCACCGTCGTCGCGAAGGCCGCGCACCTCGCGCTCGGCGCGAGGGCCGTCGCGGTCACCGCGGACAGCGCCAGCGTCGCCCGCACGGAACTCGACGACGCCCGCCGGCTCGCACACCTCATCGGCATCCGTCACGTCATCGTTCAGACGCAAGAGTTCGACAACCCGGCGTACCTGAAGAACGACGGCACCCGCTGTTACCACTGCAAAACGGAACTGTATTCGACCGTCGAGCGGCTCTTGCCGGAACTGGGCGTTCCGGTGATGGCGAGCGGCGCGAACCTCGACGACCGCGGCGACTACCGGCCCGGATTGGTTGCTGCCGCGGAGCACTCCGTTCGGCACCCGCTGCAAGAGGCCGGGTTTACGAAGGCGGACGTTCGCGCGCTGGCCAAACTGTGGGACTTGCCCACCTGGGACAAACCCGCGGCGCCGTGCCTGTCGAGCCGGATGGCGCCGGGCGTCGCGGTCACACCGGAGCGCACGAAGCGCGTCGAGGACGCCGAAGCGTTTCTCCGCTCATTGGGATTGCGCGAGTGTCGCGTCCGCTATCACGAGGGCGATTTGGCACGGATCGAGGTACCGGTGAGCGAGGTCGCGAAGCTGGCGGCCGACCCGGTACGAACGGACCTGACCCATGCGCTGCACGCGCTGGGGTTCAAGTTCGTCGCGCTCGACCTCGACGGGTTCCGTTCGGGGAGCCTGAACGAACTGGTGCCGCTCGAACTGAAGGTGAGGTTCGAGACTTCTTGACATCTCCGGCGCGGTCCGGTCTGATAAAGACACGTTTTGATCTTCGTCGATTCCCACGATGTGCCCCATGTCGCACGACGAGCAAATGGTCGGTCGATTCTACAACTCTCTCGCTCGCTGGTACGTCCTCCGACAATCCGTCGCCGCGGTCACCGCGTGGGCCTTCCTCTGGGGCACCGCGATCCTCGTTCTGCGGGCGACACAGGGCACGTCCGTCCCGACGCTCCTGTGGGGCGCGCTCGGGCTGCCGGTCGCGCTCGGCCTGGCCGTATGGGCGGCCGTGCGCCGGCTCCCGGACCGGTCCGCGGTGCGGGCGCTGCTCGATTGCAAGGGCGAGTACGGCGGGCTGCTCATGGCCGGCGCCGAGTGCGACCTCGGCCGCTGGAAGCCGACGCCAGCGACCGATGAACCGCCCCGCCTCCGGTGGCGCGGGCAGCGGCCCCTGGGATTCCTCGCGGTGGCGCTGGCGTATGTCGCGCTCGCGTTCCTGTTGCCCGCGCGGAGCCTCGCGGTCACCGATCCGCCCCTGGACATCGACCGACCCGCGGACCGGCTCGCGGAGCAGGTTCGGGTGCTGAAGGACGAGAAGATTCTCGAACCAAAACGGGCCGAGAACCTGAAACAGAAGATCGACGACCTGCGCGCACAATCGACCGGGAAAGACCCGGCGAAGACGCTCGAAGCGCTCGACCACCTCAACGACGTGGTGCAGCAGGCCGCGCGCCAGGCTACCGAGGCCAAATCTCGGCAAGCGAACGAACTCGGAAAGGTCGAGGCCGCGGCCGAGGCGCTCCAGCAGGCCGCGCCGATGCTCGATCCGCAGGCCGCGGCCGAGTTAATGAAGGAACTCGCCGCGATGGCCCAGAAGGCCGCCGGCGAAAACGAAGCGTTTCAGCAGGAACTCAGCCCGGAGTTGGCGGAGGCACTCAAAGAGGGGAAATTGTCGCCGGAACAACTGAAGAAACTGGCGGATGCCGCGAAGAACAGCAAGGATTCGCTCGCGCAGTCGGCCAAGAAGCTCCACGACGCCAAACTGATCGACGCGGACCAGCTCAAGGCGTGTGAGGGCGGCCAGTGCGACGCCGAGGGGCTGGCGAAGTTCCTCGCGGAGAACGCCGGGAAGAAAAGCTTGAAGGAGGGACTTCGCGAGCAAACCGGCAAAGGTGGTGTGAACGACGACGGCCCCGGCAACACGCCGCTCAACTTTGGCGACCGGTCGAGCGAATCCGGGGCGAAGTTCAAGGAGGAGGCGCTGCCGCCCTCGGACCTCGCGGCGCTGAAAGAGAGTCAGCTCGCGGGCGTCGGTAAGGCGGAGCCGAAGCGCGACCCGAAGGCCGGCCCGCCGAAAGCCGGCGCGCTGACCGGCGCCGCGGCCGGCGGCGGCTCGGCGAACACCGCCCCGGTGCTGCCGCAGCACAAGGGCGCGGTCGATC
The DNA here is from genome assembly GCA_964495365.1 of uncultured Frigoriglobus sp. Classification (GTDB taxonomy): domain Bacteria; phylum Planctomycetota; class Planctomycetia; order Gemmatales; family Gemmataceae; genus Gemmata. Next base: position 22,780 of record CAZBXY010000007.1, read on the forward strand.
GCTACTTCGACCGCCCGGCGAAGTGAAGGCGGAAGAGGAATTAACCACAGAGGCGCAGAGAACACAGAGGAAGACAAACACAGAAAAAGAGCAGATCGAATTGAACGTCGTCTTCTGCCGTTCTCTGTGTTCTCTGTGCCTCTGTGGTTAATCGTGTCTTCTTCTTCACAATTGAGGATCGTATGGCCGAGACCGCGAAGCCCGGCGCGCTGCTCGAACCGGACGAGGTGCGGCCCGCGGCCGACCTCGCCGGCCGGTTGCTCGAACAACTCGACGCGATGCTCTTCGGCCGGCCCGAGCTGCACCGGCTCGTCGCGATCGGCATCCTCAGCCGCGGGCACGTGCTGCTCGAGGGCGTCCCCGGCGTCGGGAAGACCGCGCTCGTCAAGGCGCTCGGCCAGCTCCTCAACCTCGACTTCAAGCGCGTGCAGTTCACCCCGGACCTGATGCCCGGCGACATCCTCGGGTCGCACATCTTGCAGGAAGTACCGGGCGCGGGGCGCGAAATGGTCTTCCGCGCCGGGCCGATCTTCACGCACCTGCTCCTGGCCGACGAGATCAACCGCGCCTCGCCGAAAACGCAATCGGCGCTCCTCGAAGCGATGCAGGAGCGCTCCGTCACGCTGCTCGGTGCGACGAGGTCGCTACCCGATCCCTTCTTCGTACTCGCAACACAGAACCCGATCGAACTCGAAGGGACGTACCCGCTGCCCGAGGCGCAGCTCGACCGGTTCCTGTTCAAACTCGTGGTCGAACCGGCCGACGCGGCCGCACTCGACCGGATCATCAGCACCCGCCGGCGAGGCGAACCACCGCACCCGACGTGGTCGATGAGCGCCGCGCAATTACGCGACGTATTCGGGGTGATGGACCGCATCGTCTTACCGCGGCCGGTGGCGCGGTTCGTCGCCCGGCTCGTGGCGGCGACTCACTCCGGCGCGGCGGAAGCGACCCCGCTCGTGAAGACTTACGTGGCCTTCGGGGCGTCGCCGCGGGCCGCGATCGCGATCGCCGAGGCCGCCCGCGCCGCAGCGCTCCTGGCCGGGCGCCCGACGGTCGGGTTCGCCGACATCCGCGCGGTCGCCCCACCGGTTCTGAACCACAGACTCATTCTCAACTACAAGGCCCGGCTCGACGCGGTCGATGCGTTCGCGGTCGTGCGCGAGCTGCTCGAAAAAACCGACGAGGCCGGGCTGAACCTGCCCCGCGATCTGACCGTCGCCGAGGTGAACCGTGAGTAACGTCCCCAGACGAGCGACGGTCGCTCTCCTCGCGCTCGTGTTCGCCGCGTCGAGCGCGCCGGCCGCGAAGTACGGCGACATCGAGGTGACGGTCAAGAACGAACCCCGCGGCAACGCGTTCCACGGGTACGCCGAGGTCGAATTCCTCGTCGTCAACCGGTCGGAGCAGACCGCGCACGAGGTCCGCATCACCTACCCCAAAGCGACCTTCGGGTATGGGAGCGACTACCTCCGGGCCGTGTCGCGCAGTGTGACGGTCGAACCCGGCAAGAGCGTGCGGGTGGCGCTGACGTTTCCCGAACTGCTCGTGCCGCCCTACAGCGGCAGCGGCGCGGTCGTCGCCATCGACGGGCGCGAGCAGGAGGAAGCGTTGCGCATGGCCAGCTCCGGTTCGCGCGGCTACTCGTCCCGCGGGTCGTCCGGCGGCGGGTCGCAGGTGCTGGTTCTCTACAGCAAGAGCGTCGATACCCGGTTCCCGGACTGGGTGAACATGACGCGCAGCATGACCGGGGCGCTCGGCAATGTCGAGGCCGTTCGGGCCGACCTGGCCCCGGACCAGTGGGGCACCAACTGGCTCGGCTACACGCGGTACGACGGCGTGGTTCTCACCGCGGACGACTTGCGCCTCATGCCGGCGGAGGTCCGCAACGCGATCGGGCAATACGTCGAGTGCGGCGGTTCGCTCTTCGTCATGGGCCGCGACCCGCCGCTGCCCGGGCCGTGGCCAGTTCAGCCCGCCCCGCTCCACCGCGTATTCGTCGCGGCGCCCGGGTTCGGACAGTGTCTGATTACGGACGCGACCGACCTGTCGCGGGCGCCGCAGGGCGTGCTTCAACCGGTATTCGAATCGTGGCGCGAGACGGCGGCCCCGTGGCAGAAGGTGCGCGAGCCGGGCGAGGCGAACCGCGCGTTCCCGGTTGTCGAGGACATCAGCGTTCCGGTGAAGGGGCTGCTCGCGCTGATGTTCGTCTTCGCGATCGTCATCGGGCCGGTGAACCTGATCGTGTTGGCCCGCAAGAAGCGGAAACTGTGGCTCTTCTGGACCGTGCCGACCATCTCGTTCGTCACCTGCCTCACCGTCATCGGCTACATGGCGCTCACCGAGGGCTGGCAGGGCCGGAGCCGGATCGAGGGCTTCACCGTACTCGACGAGAACAGCCGGCGGGCCTCGTCGCTCGGGTGGACCGGGTTCTACACGCCGCTCCTCCCGCGCGGCGGGCTGCGGTTCAGCGCCGAGACGGAAATCGCCTACCAGAACGGCGCCGACCCGCACTCCTACGGTTACGGATACTCGTCCCGCGGGCGCCGGTCGGCCGGGTCGGCGCTCTCGATCGACTGGACCCGCGAGCAACACCTGGAATCCGGCTGGCTGACCCCGCGGGTGCCAGCGCACTTCGCGGTCCGCAAGAGCGAATTGCGGCGCGAGCGGATGACCATATCGAAGGCGGCCGACGGTTCGGTCGAAGCCGTCAACGGCCTCGGGGCCGACCTGAGCGAGTTCTGGTACCGCGACGAGGCCGGCAACGTGTTCCGCGCCGAGGCGATCCCCGCCGGCGGGCGCGCGACCCTGAAGCCAGCCCCGCCGGCGCAAGTGGCAACCGGACCGGTCCGCCGGTTCTACGTTTCGGGCAACTGGTCGTCGCTTGTCGAGAACCTCCAGAAAGGGGGCGGCCCCGGGCTGCTCCGCCCGCGAACGTATTTCGCCGTGATGGAGTCCGCCCCGTTCCTGGACGACGGGATGCCGAAGGCGTCCGTGCGCCGAACGCGGTCCGTCGTCTTCGGCATCCTGAAGGAGGGCGGCGATGGAAATTGAAGTCCGGGAGCTGCGCAAGGAGTACGGCCGGACCCGCGCCGTCAACGGGATCTCGTTCGGGTTCACGTCCGGTCAGATCTTCGGCTTCATCGGCCCCAACGGCGCCGGGAAGTCCACCACCATGCGCGTGCTGGCCACGCTCGAAGAACCCACCTCCGGCGACGCCACCATCGACGGCGTGTCGCTGATCGAGGAACCGGAGCGGGCGCACAAGTTCATCGGCTACGTGCCCGACAACCTGCCCTCGCACCGCGACATCACCGTTCACGAGTACCTCGACTTCTTCGCCCGGGCCTACCACATTCGCGGCGAGAAGCGCCGGCAGACCGTGGAGGGCGTCGAGGAGTTCACCAACCTCCTGGGCATCCGCGACAAGACGCTCAACGCGCTTTCCAAAGGCATGAAGAACCGCGTGAGTATCGCCCGGGCGCTGGTCCACGACCCGCCCGTACTCCTCATGGACGAACCGGCCGCCGGCCTCGACCCGCGGGCGCGGATCGAGCTGCGCGAGCTGTTGAAAGTCCTCGCGGCGCAGGGGAAAGCGATCCTCATCAGCTCGCACATCCTCACCGAACTGGCGGAAATCTGCACCGGGGCGGTGATCATCGAGCGCGGCAAGATTCTGCGCGCCGGGACCCTCCAGGAGATCGTCTCGCGGAAGGGCAAGGCGGTCCGAACGGTCGTGTTGCGCCCGCTGGACCGCGCCGAGGAGCTGCTCAAGACGCTCCTGGAAACGCCCGGCGTCGAGGACGCCCAGCTCGACGGCGAGACCGTGGAAGTGGACCTCGCCGACCCTTCCGACGAGGCCTGTTGCGCGCTGCTGGAAACGGTCGTGCGGGCCGGCTACCGGGTGCTCGAGTACCGGCCGCGCCGGGCCGACCTCGAGCAAATCTTCCTCGACGTGACGCGGGGGGACGTGCAATGACCGAGTTCCTCGCCCGCGTCGGCGACCGGATGAACCCGATCGTCGTGAAGGAGACGCGCCAGGCCGTCAACAGCCGGCTCGTCGCGACGTTCCTGCTCGTGTTTCTGGCCGTGCAGTTCGTGGTCGTGCTGTTGATGATGAGCGCCCGCGAGGTGTCGAACCCGGACGACGTGAACCTGTGGGCCGGGCGCGACCTGTTCACGTTCGTTCAAGGCATCCTGCTCGGCACGTGCATGATCCTGATCCCGACGCTGACGGGCGTGCGGCTCGCGGTGGAGCGGTCCGACGTGAACGTCGATCTGCTGTTCATCTCGTCGCTGACCCCGCGCGCCGTCGTTTCGGGAAAACTCATCGCCGCGGCGGCGCTCGCGCTGCTCATCTTCAGCGCGTGTGCCCCGTTCATGACGTTCGCCTACGTGATGCGCGGGCTGGACGTACCCACCATCTTCGTCGTCCTCAGCGCCGACTACCTCGCGGTGCTACTGGCAACGGCACTCGCCGTGTTCCTGGCGTCGGTGCCGGCCAACCGTGGGTTGCGCATCTTCCTGGGTCTCGGCGGCTTCGTCCTGATGGTGTACCTCGGCGCGGGGCTGCTGGCGCTGTCGTCCCAGTTCCTGCGGGGCGGGTCCAGTTTCGACCTGGGGTCGTGGGAGTTCTGGGCCGGGTACGCCGGGATCGCGGCGCTGGTGCTGGGGCTGATCGGGCTGCTGTTCGTGTGGTCGGTGGCGCTCATCAGCCCGCCGGCGGCGAACCGCGCCTTCGCGGTGCGGGTCTACACGCTCGCGTTCTGGATCGCCACGGCGGTCGGGTTCGGCCTCTGGAGCCTCCACCTGCGCCGGCCCGAACCGATGATGATCTGGGGCACGCTGGGGTGCATCCTGTTCTCGCTCCAGATGATTATCGCGAGCTGCGAGCGCGACACGTGGGGCACCCGCGTGGCTCGGCGGATCCCGCGCCCGCTGGGCTTGCGCATCCCGGCGTTCTTCTTCTATAGCGGGGCCGCGGGCGGGTTCCTCTTCGGGGTCGTCGGTGCGACGCTCTCCGCGGTCGGCCTCGCGGCCTGGTACCACTGGCATCAGGTAACCGGCGCACCGCGATACGATGATGGTCGGAGCGTGCTGCTCGTGTGTCTCATCGCCGGTTACACGTACTGCTACTGCCTCACCGCGGTCGGGTTCCGTCGGCTCTTGGTGCCGTCCGGGTGGTCCCGGCCCGGGTGGACGTGGCTTCTCGGCCTGATCCTCTTCGGCCTCGGCTGCACGATGCCGTACATCGTCCGGTTCGCACTGTTCGACCGCTACTCGCGGTACTCGGACGAACTGATCGCACTCTACGTCACCAACCCGGTGGTGATGATCGACGACGCGCTGAAGAGTTGGAACTCACACTACGGGATCACGATCACCTTCCTGGTCATCTGGGGCGGGATCATCACCGTGGCGAATGCCTCGTGGCTCGCCAAACAGGTGCTGAACTTCCACCCGCCCAGGCCGAAGCGTGAGGCCGACGAACCGGAGGACGACGAGGAGGATGAGGACGAATGACGTCGGATCGCCGGTCCCGGTTTTCAGCCCGAAGGGCTGGGACAACGTAGCCCGGGGCAGCGCCCCGGGTCGCGATGAGATTTGTCATTGCACCCTGAAGGGGTGCGACAAAACCTGTCCCAGGCCTTCAGCCTGGAAGACCAATACGTTCGCCTCCCGGGGCGTTGCCCCGGGCTACGTTGTCCCAGCCCTTCGGGCTGAAGAACGAATACTCCGTAACTTGAAACGATTGGACTGTGATGCGAGGTCACGCGAACGGCTTGCTGTAGCCGACCTCGCTGAGGCCAGTTCCAGACAGAAACGAAGCGACCGAATTGCCTATGAGCGTACCCGCGTTTCTTCAGGAGGGCGCCACGGCGGCCCAGCGGTTCGCACTGGCGACGCCGCGGCACGGCCCCGCGAACCGCACCGGCTCGGCGCTCGGCGCGCGGGCCGGCTCCTCGCTGGAGTTCCGCGACTACCGCTCTTACGAACCCGGCGACGACCTGCGCCACGTGGACTGGAACGCCTACGCCCGCAGCGACCAGTTGAACGTGAAACTGTTCCGCGAAGAAGTTTCCCCGCACCTGGACGTACTCATCGACGGGTCGAAGTCGATGGCGCTGGCGGATTCGGCGAAGCGGCGCGCGACGCTGGCCCTGGCCGGGTTCTTCGCGGAGGCCGCGGCGAACGCGGGGTTCTCGCACTCCGGCTGGCTGCTCGGCGCCGACGCTGTGCCGCTCGGCGACCGCCGGCGCCGGCCCGCCGAGTGGGAAGCCGTCCGGTTCGAGCACCGCACCAGCCCGGTTCCCGCTCTCGCGAGCGCCGCGGCCCGGTGGCGCCCGCGGGGCGTGCGCGTCCTGCTCAGCGACCTCCTTTGGGACGCCGACCCGGGGCACGCGGTGCGAACACTGGCCGACCGCGCCTCGACCGCGGTGGTTCTTCAGGTGCTCGCCAGCGCGGACGCCAACCCGCCGCTCGGCGGTTACCTGCGCCTCATCGACAGCGAAACCGACGAGGTGCGCGAGATCCGAATCGATACCGGCATCGCCGGGCGCTACCGCGAGAACCTGACCCGGCTTCAGGGGCACTGGCACGACGCCGGCCGCGCCGCCGGCGTGGTCTTCGCCACCGTCGTGGCCGAGGACATCCTCCGCGACTGGCGCCTCGACGCGCTCGTCGCCGCGGGTGTACTGGAGGTGGGGTAAAGTGTGTCTGGTTTCGGCTCGGCCGCGTATAGTAATGCGCACAATTGTATATATAGTGTACTGGTGACGAGTTGGCAACCTTTGGCAATCTTTGACCAAATGGCCCAAAAGCTCTGGGAAAACCAAAGGTTGCCAACTGGCAATCTTTGGCAATCTTTGGCAATCTTCCGTGATTTCAAGGGTTTCGCGCGCGTCACTCGAACGTGCGCTGACAGTCCGCGTGGAAAGAACTGGACAAAAGTGCCGTGATGCCGGTCTTCTCCGCTCCGCTGGCGTTCATCGGGCTGGTGTCGCTGCCGGCACTGGCGGCGATCTACTTTCTGCACACGCGGTCGCGGCTCCACCCGGTTTCGAGTCTGCTGTTGTGGACCGACGCCCGGATCGCCCCCGACGGCGGGCGCCGAGTCGATCGGGTGCGCCTGCCGCTCGTGTTCTGGCTCGAACTGCTCGTACTATTGCTGCTCGTACTCGCGGCGGCCGGGGTTCACCTGCCCGCGAGTACCGGCGCACGCACGCTCATCGTCGTCCTCGACGACTCGTTCTCGATGCAGGCCGGCGCGCCCGATTCGGCCCGTAAACGAGCAGCCGAGGCACTACTCGACGATCTGAAGCGCACGCCGCGGCGCGCGGTGCGGTTCGTCCTCGCAGGCGACCGCCCGCAGCTCCTGGGCGAACCGGTCTCGCGCACGAGTGAGGTCGAATCGCTCCTGGAAGGCTGGACGTGCCGGTCCGACGCGGCGCGGCTGGAACCCGCGATCGCACTGGCCCTGGAACTCGGCGGGGAATCGTCGAGCGTGCTGGTTCTGACCGATCACGCGCCCGACCCGCCGCCGGAGAAGGGCCGCGTGCGGTGGTGGGCGTTCGGCTCGGTTGCGCCCAACTGGGCGTTCGTGAACGCCGCTCGAACCCGCGGCCCGCAAGGCGACCGAATCTTGCTCGAAGTCGCGAACCTCGCCGGCGAACCGCGCTCGACGACACTTCGCGTCGAGGCCGGTGAACCGGCACGCGAACTCCGTCGGTCCGAGTTGCGCCTCAATGCCGGGGAAACGCAGCGGCTCGTGATGGAAGTGCCCGAAGGCACGGCGGCGGTGCGGGCCTTCATCGGCGACGACGAACAGAACTTCGACAACGCGGTGGCGCTCCTCGCGTCGGGCCGCAAGTCGGTCACCTACGACGTGCGTCTGAGCGCCCGGGAGCTGCGCCCGGCCGTCGAGCGGGCGCTGAAGGCGACGGGAATCGCGGCTCCCGCGGCAGCCAGGCCGCAGCTCGTGTTCATCGATGAAACGGCCGAAGCGCCGACCGACGAGGAATCGTGGGTCGTTCGCGTGTTGCGGGAGCCGGAAGCCGAGGCGTACACCGGGCCGTTCGTGCTCGACCGCGCGCACCCGCTCACCGACGGGTTGTCACTCGCCGGCGTGGTGTGGGGCGGCGGGAAGGGCGCGCTCCCCGGCGCGCCGGTGGTGATGGCGGGCAACGTTCCGCTCCTCACCGACGCCGAGTCCGCGAGCGGGCGGCACGAACTGCGCCTGCGCCTCCGGCCCGACCTCTCGACGCTGACGCAATCGCCGGCGTGGCCCGCGCTCGTGTGGAACCTGGTTCACTGGCGGGCCGCCTTCCAGCCGGGCCTCGATCGCGCGAACGTCCGGCTCGGCGAGGAAGTGACGTGGACGCTGACCACTGCGCCGGCGGCGGTCGAGGTCACGCGCCCGGGGGGCGAAACGTCCACCGTACCGGTTCACGCGCGCCGGACGACGATCCGCGCGCACCTTCCGGGGGTGTATTCGCTCCGCGCCGGTGACGAGCGGGCCGAGTTCGCGGCGAACGTCCTGAACCGCGACGAGTCGGACCTGACGCGGTGCGTCACCGGGCGCTGGGGCGACGACCTCGACGAGTCGGCGCTCCGCACCGACTACCGCGACATCACGCCGTGGCTCGTGCTGCTGGCCGTGGCGGTCGCGACGCTGCACGTGTGGGTTCTGGCCCGCAAACCGGCCGCGGGGGCAACACCGTGACCCTGCTCGAACCCCTCTGGCTGTTGCTCGCGGTGCCGCTCTTCGCGGCGCTGTTGCGGTACCCCCTTTCCGGTCGGCTATTGAACGGCCTCCGCGCCGCGACGATCCTCCTCGCCGTTCTCGCGATCGCCGGCCTCGCGGTTCGGCTGCCGAGCCGCGCGGGAACCGTCGTGGTCGTCGTGGACCGCAGCCGGTCGATGCCGGCCGGGTCGGACGCCGACCACAAGGAACTCATCGACCTCTTGCACGGCGCGATGGGGTCGAGCGACCAGCTCGCGGTGGTGTCGTTCGGGCAAACGGTGGCCGTCGAGCGCGCCCCGGAGGGAGGCAAGTTCGCCGGGTTCACGCACGAGGTCGGCCCGGACGGCTCCGGGCTGGCCGAGGGCATTGACACCGCGCTGTCACTGATCCCGAAGGACGCGCCGGGGCGCGTGCTAGTTCTCTCCGATGGCCGGTGGACCGGGCGCGACCCCGCAGCGCTCGTGGGCATCGCGGCCGACCGGCGCGTGGCGCTCGACTACCGGCACCGGAGCCGCCCGGCCGCGGGCGACCTCGCCATCGCCCGCGTCGATGCGCCGACCGCCGTCGCGCCCGGCGAGGGGTTCCTCATCACCGCCTGGGTTCAGGCGCCCACTGAGGGCACTGTCAGTTACGAGGTGACGCGCGGGGACACGGTAATTGCCAGCGGCGAGCAGCGGGTCACGGCCGGGCTGAACCGGCTGACGTTCCGCGACCGCGCCGGCGACCCCGGCAGCCAGGGCTACCGCGTCCGCGTGCGCGCCGCGGCCGACGACCCGGTGCCGGAGAACAACACCGCCCGCGTGCTGGTCGGCATCACCGGCCCGCGGCCGATCTTGCACCTCACGCCGACCGCCTCTTCGGGCCTCACGGCACTCTTGAAAGCCGGCGGGCTGGATGTTCGCGCGATGCCGGCGGAGCGCTTCAACTTCACGCTCGAAGAACTTTCGGGTTACTCGGCGGTGATTCTGGAAAACGTGCCCGCTGAGAAGATCGGCGAGCGGAATATGGAGACGCTGGCGAGCTGGGTTCGCGCCAGCGGGTCGGGCCTCCTCGTCACCGGCGGGAAGCAGTCTTACGGCCCCGGCGGGTACTACAAGTCGCCGCTCGAACCGATCCTGCCCGTGTCGATGGAACTCCGGCAGGAACACCGCAAGCTGGCGCTGGCGATCGTCGTCGCGCTCGACCGCTCGGGCAGCATGGCGGTCCCCGCCGGCGGCGGGAAGGTGAAGATGGACCTCGCCAACCTCGGCGCCGCGCAGGTACTCGACCTGCTCGGCCCGATGGACGAGTTCGGGTGCTTCGCGGTCGATACGTCGGCCCACGAGATCGCCGGACTCGGCCCCGTGCGGGACAAGGGCGACACCCGCGACAAGATCCTCCGCATCCAATCCCAGGGCGGCGGGATCTACGTGGACGTGGCGCTCACCGCTTCGGCCGACATGATCCGCCACGCCAAAGCGGGAACGAAGCACATCATCCTGTTCGCCGACGCCGCCGACGCCGAGCAACCCGGCAACTACAAGGAGCTGCTCGACCGGACCCGCAAGGCCGGGATCACGGTGAGTGTCATCGGGCTGGGGAAGAAAACGGACAAGGACGCGGGGCTACTTGAGGACGTGGCGAAGCGCGGCGGCGGGCGCCTGTTCATCACCGACAGCCCGGCCGAGTTGCCGCGCCTGTTCGCGCAAGACACGTTCGTCGTCGCGCGGAGCAGCTTCCTCGAAGAGCCGGTGAGCGTGCAGCCCACCCCGGGACTCGCGGCGCTCGCCGGGCGCGGGTTCGCGCTCGACCGGCCCATCGGCGGCTACAACCTCTGCTACCTGCGGCCCGAGGCGGCGCTCGGCGCGGTCAGCCGCGACGAGTACAAGGCCCCGGTGGTCGCGTCGTGGCAGGCGGGCGCCGGGCGCGTACTCTGCTACACGGGCGAGGCCGACGGTCAGCACGCCGGGCCGTTCGCAAAATCACCGGAGGTCGGCGAGTTCTACACGAGCCTGGCCCGCTGGGTCGCAGGGCAGTCCGGGACACTCGGCGAAGGGATGGCCGTCACGCAGGAAGTGCGCAACGGCGTGAACCGCGTCCGGTTGCACCTCGACCCGGAGCGCAAGGCCGAGCCGTTCGCCGGCGTCCCGCAGCTCCGCACGTTGCGGGCGCGCCCCGGTGAGGCGCCGCGAACCGAAACCGTTCCGCTCACCTGGGCCGGCCCGGATACGCTCGTCGCGGAGGTGCCACTGGAGGGCGCCGAGACCGCGCTCAGCACGGTTTCGGTTCCGGGACAGAAGCCGCAACCGCTCGCGCCGGTCGGCTTGCCGTACTCGCCGGAGTTCGCCCCGGCGCCTTTGGGTACGAACGACGACCGCGGGCGGGCTGTACTCGAACGGCTCGCGCGGTCCACGGGCGGCATCGAACGGGTCGATCTGTCGGGCGTGTGGACGGACCTGCCGAAGCGCCCGCGGTCGTTCGCGCTCGCGCCGTGGTTGCTCCTCGCCGCGGTGGTGTGCTTGCTGCTGGAAGTGCTGGAACGGCGCACCGGTTTGGTCGCGTCGGCGTTGCGCGTGATCCGACCGGGCACCTTCCGGTTCCGATTCAAGCGGAAAACAGCGGCTACGGCACCCGCCTCGCCGCCCACGCCGGCGGCAAAACCTGCGGGGCCTCCGACCGCGCCCACTGCGCCCCCGCAACCGAAAGCCGCCCTGCCCCGGCCCGTTGAAGCGAAGGGCGGGTTGCTCGACGCGATAAAGAAGGTTCGGGGCCGCAAGCGCGGCGACGGGTGACCGGCTGTTCGTGGCGCACGCAGGCCGCGTGCGCCACGCGGTCACTTCCGCGGGCGAACGGCCTGGGCCGCGAGGAACGTGCGGATCGCCGACCCCAGCGCGGCAGCCGACTGGTGGCGATCCTCGGGACGAACCGCCGTCGCCCGCGTGCAGATCGCGTCGAGTTCAGCCGGCGCGTCCGGGCGCAGGTCGCGGAGCCGGGGGATCTCGCCGGCGCCGCGGGACCGGAACAGGGCCTGTACGGACCCGTCCCCGGCCGGGTCGTGCCCGGTGGCCAGGTGCAGCAGGTTCGCCCCGACCGCGAAGACATCGGACCGCGGGCCGACCCGGTCGAGTTCCCCGCGGGCCTGTTCGGGCGCCATGTAGGCCGGGGTCCCCCAGAACCGTTCGGCCGCGGGGGTCGCGGGGATCGCCGGGGCGGTCGGGTTGGGCCCGCCCGGCGGAACGGCGTGTGCGATCCCCCAATCGGAGAGGACCGCGCGCCCGGTCGGGGTCACGAGGATGTTGGACAGCTTCACGTCGCGGTGAACCACCCCGCGGAAGTGCGCGTGGTGCAGCGCGCTACAGACCTCCGCTAGCGGGATCAGCAGCGCCTTGTCCCAGCCGGCCCCGCGGGCGGTCAGGAGGTCGAACAGCGTCGTTCCTTCAAGGTGTTCCAGAACCATGAATGGGATCCCGTTCGGCGCGGTCCCGCTGAGCAACAGGCGGCCGATGTTCGGGTGTTCTTCGAGACTCGCGGTGACGAGCACCTCGCGCCGGAACCGAGCGAGCGCCTGCGGGCGTCCGGCGAGGTCGGCCGGCAGCGTCTTGATGACGACCGGGCGCTGGCGCGCGGTTTCGCGAGCGAGGTACGTCACCCCCAGCGGCCCGCGGGCCAGCTCGTCGAGCAGCGTGTAGCCGTCCGGCAGAACGACACCGTCCGCCGGCGGGGCCGCGCCCGCCGCGGGACGCAGCGGCGGCTCGACTGCGGTCTCGTCGGAGAGGTCCGCGCGCACTTTCGCTCCGGCATCGTCGTCCGCGATCTCGATCTCGCCCGAACTGCGCGGGACCGTCGGGCGCGCCGGGTCGGTCTCGATTTCCGGGTCCGTCGGCTCTTTCGGGTCGGTCGCTTCCTCGGCCGGTTTCGGCGGCTCGGGCGGCCGGCGCCCGATGACGGGCTTGAGTCGGTCGCGGGCCGCTTCGGGTTCGATGAACAGTTCGGGCATGGTCCGCTCCCGCGGGGGGCGCGGTTTGGCCCCGTCGAGCGGCCCGGTGGTGTCCTCGCTGTCCGGCGCCGGTTGAAGCTCGGTGGTCGGCGAACTGGTCACCGTTCCGCCCACGCCCGGCTTGTCGAGCCGGACCGACGAATCGCCGGCCCGGTCGCCGAGCGGTTCGGTCTGGTCGGTCAGGTCGGAGAGGATGCACTCCGCGTCCGACTCGCGCAGCGGCGTGCGGGCGCCGCGGTAGGTCGCGTGGTCGGATACCTCCGGCAGTTCCGGGAGCTCCGGCAGCGTCGGGGGACGCGCGGGGCCGGCCGGCTTGGGGAGATCGTGGAGCGATTCGGGGTCGCCGGCCCGGCGGGTCGAGAACGACCCGCTGTCGGCGTCGGGCAACGACAGGTCCGGTTCGGTCGGCGCCTTCGGGGACACCGGTTCGTCGGAGGGGTCCGGATCTCTGGGCGCGGCGGTCGGCGGTTTGGGTGACCTGGGCGCCTTCGGCCGGGCGGGCGCGATCGCGTCCGGGTCGGTCGGCTTCTTGCGCCGTTTCGTGTCGGACCGCTTTTTCGCCGGCGGGTCGTCTTTGAGCTTGCCCGTGGGCGAATCGGCCGAGTCGTAGGGCAACTTCAGACTCGGCTCGGCCCGTTCGCCCGTCGGGAACTTGCGCGGCGTGGGGTACAGGGTGTTGATGTCCGGCACGCTCGGCCCCGCGGGCTCCGGGAGCGGGCCGAAGTCGCCGCTCGACCCCATCCCCGGCAACGACGGGTCGGTTCGGAGGATCTCCGGCGGCGGGGGCAACAGCACCGACAGCGACGGCTCGGACGGCGGTTGCGGCAGCGGCTTTTCCTCGCCGATGAACATCGCGTCGGCCGAATCCGAGTCGTCGCCGGCCGCGGGGTAGAGGGTGTTGATGTCCGGGGCGCTGGGCACCGCCGGGTCCGGTACCGGTTCGGCGACCGGCAGCACGTCGCGCCCGTCGGGGAGCGTATTTCTGCCGATCGGCTCGGCCACGATGGCCGACGGTCGGGGCTTCTCGGCGGAACGGTCGGACTCGTCCAGTTCGGGGTCGGTGGGTTCGAGCGCCGCGGCGGCCTCGTCCGACGGTGGCGGTTCGGACCGCGGCGACGGGCGCCCGCCAACGAAGACGCCCCCCGGTTCCTCGACCTCCTCCGCCTGTGGCGGGTCGGCCACGGCGCCGTCGTTCGGGGGCAATTCGATACGGCGCAGGTCGTAGTCCTTCGACTTGCCGCCCTTCCGGGTGTCGGGCGGAACTTGGACCTGGTCGCGACTCGGCGCACTCGGCTCGGCGAGCGGCAAATCGTACGGATCGTCGGTCGATACCGCGGAGCCGTCCGCGGTGGGCCCGAGCGCGTCCCCGTACTCGACCGACTCACCGCCGGCGTCCCGCGGTTCGGAGAAGTTGAACGGTCCGGCGACCGGTTCCGGTTCGGGCAGGTCGTCGAGTTCCAGCGGGTCCGGGGGCGAGAAGGGCTCCTTCTTGCGCCGGGACTTGGGCGCCCGGCCCGGGGGTTCCGGGGGCGTGCGGTCGGCCCCGGGTTGCTCGGGCTGGCGCTTGAGCCAGCGGGAGAAGATGCCGAAGATGCTCCCGGAAGTCCCGCTCTCGCCGCGGGTTTTCTGACCGATTTCTGTTTCCTCGTCGGCGGGCTTGGCAGGCTTCTCGCCCCGGCGCGGGCGCCGGCGCGGTGGCGGCTCAGGCTCTGCGTCCTCTTCGATCGGGGCCGGCTTTTTTCGTCTGACCGGGCGCTCGGCGGATTCGGTCTTTCGGTCTGCCGGCGTCTTCGGGCTGTCGTCGGAAGCCAATGCGTCGTCGGCAAGAACGGGCGCGGCGTCGCGCACCTCCGGGGGCAATTCGGGCAGTTGCGTGGTGACCAAACCCTGTTCGGGAAACCCGTCCGCCGGATCGACGATGTTGGCGAACGGGTCCGTGCCGGGGGTGACCGGTTTCGGTTGCGGCAAGACCGGGCGCGGCGGGGCGGGTGTCTTCGCCTGCGCCTTCGCCGGCGGGAGCGGGGCCGTCGGCTGAGCCTCCGGTGGCGTGGCGAACGCGGGCGGCGTGCTGACCACTTCCAGTTCCGGGAACGGGCTGGGCAGTTTGGTCGTTGTCGGGGGAACGGCCGGCGCCGCGGGCCGACCCGCGCGGGGCACGATGGGCACGTTCGAGCTGGTCGATCCCTCGTCCGCCCGTTTGACCGTGTGCAACTCGGCGAACGGCGGTATTTCCGGTTCCGTAACCGGGCGCGCGAGCGGGGGAGCGGGTGGGACCGCGGGAGGGGCAGCCGGAGCACCAATAATCGGCGCGAGAACCACCTGCTGACACCGCGGGCAGCGGACGTGCTTGCCCATCCGCGACGCCGGGATCCCCATCTGGCGCCCGCACAGCGAGCAGCGGAACTTGACGAGCGGCTCCGACGGGTCGAACGCCGGCGGCGCCGGCGGTTTGATCGGCGGCGCGCGGCGCGCGGCGCGCGGCGGCGCGGGTTTCGGTTGAGCGGGGGTACGATCGGCGCGGGCGGGCGCGGGATCCGGGATCGGAGCGGGTTCCGGCTTCAACTTCGGCGGTGGCGTCGGTTCCGGTTGCGGGGCCGGTTGAACGGTCGCCTCCGGCGCGGGCACGGCCGTCGGGCGCGGCTCCGCGCGGACCTCTACCGGCGGAGGGGCACCGAAAAAGCTCAGGATGCTGGTCGCGGGCGGGCGCTCCTGCGGGTTCGCCACGACCAGCCGCGCGTACAGTTGTGAGGATTCGTTCCGGGCGGTCTTCGCGTCGTCCGTTCGACCCATCCGTTCGTAGCACCGGGCGAGCGAAAGCAGCGTGGCGGCCTGTTCCGCCACCAGTTGCGGTCGGCCCAGCGCCTGCGCCAGCCGGGCGAACGTCGCGACCGCAGTTTGGAACTGCTCGACCGCCTCGGCCCCGCGGCCCATCGCGGACAGCCCCAGCCCCAGGTGCGCCCGCTCGCGCGCCAGTTCTTCCACGAGGTCCACGTCGCCCGGTTTGGCTTCCACATCGCGGACCAGCTCCGCGACCGCGGCGCGCTGGGCCGCGATCGGCTGATCGGCCGTCCACACTTCGACCGCCTTCGCGACCGCCTCGGCCGACGGGTAGCGGTCGGCCGGCTCTCGCGCGAGCGCCTGGCGCATGACCCGGTCGATTTCCCCGTCCAGCCACGGGTACTGCGCCCGCGCGCCGAGCGGTTCCGGGTGAACGCCGGGCGGGGGCGCCGCCGAACCGGTGAGGATCGCGCACAGGATCGCACCCAACCCGTACACGTCGGTGCGCTCATCGTGAAGATCGGACCGCCCGGCGACCTGTTCCGGCGCCACAGGTTCGGTGTTCGCCGGGCCCGGCGCCGCTTCCGGCTCGCCCGCTGCGGCCCGCAACCGCCTGGCGTTGCCCCAGTCCACAACGAGCGTTTCGCCGAAGGCTCCGACCACGATGTTGGCCGGCGTCAGGGCGCGGTGAATGACCCCGCGGCTGTGCGCGTAATGAACTGCCCGGCACACCGTTATGAAGTGGCCCAGCAGCCGGCGCAGGACGACTACCCGCTCGGCCCCGGACGGGCCGTCCGTGGCGTGGAACTCGGCGATCGCCTCTTGAAGAGATCGCCCCTCGACGAACCGCATCGCGTAGTACGGGCGCCCGCTCGAATCGCACCCGAACCCGTAAACGGGGATGACCGCGGGGTGTTCGAGGCGCCCGGTCACCTCCGCCTCGAACACGAACCGGGAGCGTGCGTGCGGGTCGTCGGCGAACTGCGGGCCGATCTCCTTCAGCGCGACCGCGCGCCCCAGTTCGGTGTCGCGGGCGCGCCAGACGCGACTCGCCCCGCCGGGCTTGTGGAACTCGTACGCCTGATACCGGCCGGCGGCCGGCGGGGCGAGCGGGTCGGGGAGCGGCTCGCCCTTGGCGGCACACGCCAGCGGAACCGGCGCGGGGCTGGGGCTTGTGCCCTCCTCGGGAGCGCGTTCCCCCTCGTGATCGCCCACATCGGCGTCGGGCACCTCGGCACTCGTTGCCGGGCACTCGTCGGAGCGGCTCTCGCCGGCGTCGGAAACCGTGGCGCCGGGGCTTGTGGGGTCGTGCGGAACGCTTTCACCCGCCCCACTGCTCAACTCGAAGTCGGGAACCGTTACGCTGGAGCTTGTGGGTTCGGCGGGCGGGTCTTCAGGCGCAACGCGACTCACTTCGGCGTCGGGAGTCGTGGGATCGGGAAGCCGCAAGTCGGGCCACGTCCCCTCGCTGGTGCCGCTACCGATCGCGTCATCAGAAGTAACGGCGATCGTCTGCTCGGCGGCTTCGCACTCGGCCGGCTCGACCGGGTGATGGATCTCGTCTGTGTGCGCTGCGGGGTCGAGTGCGGTACTGTCGGAAGGGGCGATACACTCGCGGTTTGGATTTTCGGACGGAACGGTGTTGGCGTCTGAACTGTTGACGCTTGCAGGCCCCTCGTCGGCACCGCAAGAGGGCTGATCCGGTGTCCCGCTTACCTCGGTTTCTGGTGTGGGCGCGACGAGGATCGTCGCCTCGCTGGCGGGCGATTCATCCGCGCGGTGGTTCACTTCGGCATCGGTAACGACCGGCGGGGGCGTCTGTTCGGGAGGACGTTCGCTCCCGCCGGTGTTCTCCCCGTTATCGGCGACGGTTGGGGGCGCGCCGGGGTCGGGCGGGAGCGCGTCGGTCGGCGGGTCGGAAGGTGGCAGTGAGTTGGGCATAGCGGTGCGCGAACGGCGTACGAGGGAGAAGCTCTGCCACTCAGCCACTTTACCAGAACGGCCCCGGTCCGCAAGAACGCCTGTCCGGGCGAATTCCGCGCGCCTTCTCATTTGACCGCGAGCGGCGCTCGTGAAATCATGGTGGCTCGACCGCCCGCCCACTCGCCGGGCGGCCAGTTCCGCTCACCCGGGGGCCGTGACGATGCCAGCCCAAAGATCTTCGTTCGCGATGCTGTGTGCGGTTGCAAGTTTCGCCGTGTGCGGCGAACTCAGCGCGCAGGACCGGCTCCCCTCCATGCCGGGGTACGACAACTACCAGAAGATGAGCAAGGAACTCCCCGGCGCGATCAAGTACGGGACCGTATCGCCCACCTGGAAGGAAGAAGGCAAGTCGTTCGAGTACCGGCACGACGGCAAGATCATCCGGTTCGACACCGCGACCGGGAAATCCACGACCGTGGGCGACGCGAAGGAACCCGGCAAGGGCGGCCCGAAGGGCTTCGGCCCCGGAGGGATGGGGCCGCCGGGGGGCTTTCCGGGCGGCATCGCCCGCGGCCGGCAGGGCACCACGACCACGTCCCCGGACGGGCAATTCAAGGCGTTCTACCGCGACCGGAACCTCTGGCTGTCGGACGCCAGGGGGCTGATCGAGATGGCGGTGACGACCGACGGGAGCGAAAAAGCCCGCATCAAGAACGGCTCGGCGAGCTGGGTGTACGGCGAGGAGCTGCGCCAGCGCTCTGCGATGTGGTGGGCGCCGGACAGCAAGAAGATCGCGTTCTACCGGTTCGACGAGTCGAACGTCGCCGATTACTACCTCGCACTCAACCAGACGGCGCTCATGACGAAACTCGACGCCGAACCGTACCCGAAGCCGGGCACGCCGAACCCGGTGGCCGATCTGCTCGTGTACGACCTCGCCAGCAAGAAAACGGTGAAGATCGACGTGCGCGACGGCAAGCCGTTCACCGACGACGCGGTCGGGCACTACGTCTACCGGGTCTCGTGGGCGCCCGACGGCAAGGAGCTGCACTTCGAGCGCACGAACCGCCGGCAGAACATTTTGGAGTTCGTCGCGGCCGACCCGGACACCGGGAAATGCCGGGTCGTGGTTCGCGAGGAGTGGCCGGCGAGCTGGGTCGAGAACCTGCCGACGATGAGGTTCCTGAAAGACAACCAGCGGTTCATCTGGGCGTCGGAGCGCACCGGCTGGCGGAACTACTACCTGTACGACCTCGGTGGAAAGCTGATCGCGCCACTGACGGAACACTCGTTCGAGGTGGGGGCGATCATCCGCGTCGATGAGACCGCCGGGCATTTGTACTACATGGCCCGCAGCGGCGACAACCCGATGAAGCTCCAGCTCCACCGCGTCGGCCTCGACGGCAAGGGCGACACCCGGCTCACCGACCCCGCGTACCACCACACCATCGACTTCGCCCCGGACGGCAAGCACTTTATCGACGTGTACCAGACACACGCGACCCCGCCGGCGAGCCGGCTGGTTGCCGCGGACGGCAAGGTGATCACGGAGCTGACGAAAAGCGACACCACGAAGTTCGAGAAGCTGGGGTTCCGCGCGCCGGAACTGCTGACGTTCAAGGCCGCCGACGGCGCCACGGACCTCTACGGGCTGTTGCACTTCCCCTCGAACTTCGACCCCGAGAAGAAGTACCCGTTATTGGTGTCGGTGTATGCCGGGCCAGGCACCAACGGCGCCCGCGAGACGTTCGGCACGCCGTCGGCACTGACCGAGTACGGCTTTTTGGTCGCGACGTTCGACTCGCGGAGCGCTGGGGGCCGGGGCAAGAAGTTCCTCGACGCGATTTACGGAAAATTGGGCGTGGTTGAAATCGACGATCAGGCGGCCGGTGTCAAATCACTGTGGGACCGCCCGTACCTCGACAAGACCCGCGTCGGGATGTACGGCGGCTCCTACGGCGGGTACGTGTCGGTGATGTGCCTCCTGCGGCACCCGGACGTGTTCCAGGCCGCGTGTGCGTCGTCCCCGGTGACCGATTACCGGCTGTACGACTCGATCTACACCGAACGGTACATGGGGCTGCCGCAGGACAACAAGGACGGGTACGACGCGGGCAGCGCGGTGGTTCACGCGGCGAAGCTGAAGGGCCGGCTGATGATCTACTACGGCACCGCGGACAACAACGTTCACCCGTCGAACTCGCTGCAACTGATCCGCGCGCTGCAGCGGGCGAACAAGAGCTTCGAGCTTCAGGTCGGCCCGGACGCGGGGCACTCGGGCATCTCGCAACCGCGGATGATGGAGTTCTTCATCGAGAACCTGGTGATGAGGAAGTGATGCCGAAGGGCGACGAGAAGGTCACGAAGGGCGTCGAGGTCCTGTTGGGTCGGCGTGGTTACGGTTGGGATCCGATTTGATTCCCCTCAAGCGCGGGTCTGAAAATCAATAGGCCGGAACCACTTGGTTCCGGGCCTGACGTCGAGGGCACGTTACTGGATTTGAACCAATGACCCCACAATGTCAACGTCTTTCAGCCCGCCCACGTCCGGCAATGACCGCGGCTTTGGGCGTACGAAGAAACCGCTCCCGCCGCGCGTGCGTTGTGAGGTGGAGTATTCCGGAGCAGTTCCGCGGCCTGTTTAGTGTGTCGGCAGGAGTTCGGTCCGCGCCGTGATGAGATCGGTCTTCTGCTCGGGCCTCGCCCCGCGACAGACTTGGATCCTTACGATCGGAATCGCGCGCTCAAGAAGTGGGTTACCACCGGGCGCTGTGAATTACGGCGCTACCGGTTCGGACGGTTCGGGGTTAACGGAGTCGAGAACTTCACGGACTTTTCGGATCAGCGCCTCCGGCGTGAATGGTTTCTGGAGGAAAGGGGTGTTCGGGTTGAGAACACCGTGATGGACGATCGCGTCGTCGGTGTACCCCGAGAGGAACAGCACCCGCATCGCGGGGCGGAGGGGAGCCAGTCGTTCCGCCAGCCGCGGTCCGCTCATCCCCGGCATCACCACATCGGTCACCAAGAGGTGGATCGGCCCCGCGTGTTGTTCGCAGGCCATGAGCGCCTCCCCGCCGTTTTTGGCTTCCAACACACGGTAGCCATAACCCTGGAGGATCCTCCGGGTCAACCGGCGGACCCCGTCCTCGTCCTCGGTCAGAAGGACCGTTTCTGTGCCGCGGTTCGGAAGGCGCAGGGTTGCCTGAGATTTGGAGGTGGTGCATCCTTTTGGGACGCGCGGCAGGTAGATCTTGAACGTGGTACCGATCCCGGGTTCGCTGTAAACCTCGATACTGCCGCCGCTCTGCTTGACGATACCGAAGGTAGTCG
The DNA here is from genome assembly GCA_964495365.1 of uncultured Frigoriglobus sp. GTDB lineage: Bacteria > Planctomycetota > Planctomycetia > Gemmatales > Gemmataceae > Gemmata. The sequence continues at coordinate 43,529 of CAZBXY010000007.1, forward strand.
CAAGCCCCAGGCCGGTCCCCTTGTCGCCTTTGGTGGTGAAGAACGGCTCGAAGATCCGCGCCTTCGTCGCGGCGTCCATTCCGCACCCGGAGTCACTTACGGCCAACATCACGAACTCACCGGCGCGGGCCTCTGGATGGATCGTCACGTACGAGTCGTCCAGGGTGACGTTCCGGGTCTCGATCGTGATGTTCCCGCCCTCGGGCATCGCGTCCCGGGCGTTGACCACGAGGTTCATGAGCACCTGTTCCGTCTGGCCCGCGTCCGCTTTGACCGGCCAGAGGTCGGGGTCGGTGGTGACGCGCAGAACGATGTCCTCGCCGATGAGCCGCCCGATCATCTTGCCCATCTCGCCCACCAACGCGCCGACGTCCAACTCGACCGGCACCAGGATCTGCTTGCGACTGAACGCCAGGAGCTGGCGCGTGAGGCGCGCGGCCCGCTCCCCGGAATTCTTCACTTCCTCGATCATCTCCCGGATCGGATCAGCCGCGCGGAGTGTTTCGAGGATGACGTCGCTGTACCCGTTGATGACGGTGAGCAGATTGTTGAAGTCGTGGGCCACGCCACCCGCCAGCCGGCCCACCGCCTCCATCTTCTGCGCCTGGCATAACTGTTCCTCCAACCGCTGGCGTTCCGTCACGTCGCGAAGAACGACGGTGAAGATCGTCTGCCCACCGGCCTCGACCTGCGAGAGGGACGCCTCGATCGGGAACTCTTCCCCGTTGTCCCGGAGCCCCTTGATCGCCCCGGGCGCGCCCATCCGCCGGTTCGTCTCGCCGGTGCCCCCGAACCGCCGGACGTGTTCGGTGTGCGCGGGGCGGAACCGCTCCGGGATGAAGCGGTCGATCGGTTGGCCCAGGGCCCGAGCCGCGGGGATGCCGAACATTCCCTCGGCCGCCCGGTTGAACAGGATCACGCGCTGCCCGGCGTCGATCGAGATGACGGCGTCCATCGCCGAGCCGACAATGGCGGCCAGTCGATCCTGGCTCTCACGCAACAACCGCTCCGAACGCTTGCGGTCGGTGATGTCGTGACCCGAGGGATACATCTCCTGCCGCTCGGGCGCGGAGGTCACGTTCCACAAGAACCAGCGCGAGGAGCCGTCCTTGCAGAGGCACCGGCACTCGAACCCGACCGTATTCTCCCCCGCGGTGAGTCGAGCGACCTGAGCCGTCACCGCTGCCCGGTCGTCCGGGTGCATGAACGACAAGAACGGCTCGGCCCGCAGTTCGCTGCGCGAGAAGCCCAGGGCGGTCTCCCACGCGGGGTTCAGGCGCTTAAAGAAGCCGTCGAACCCGGCCACGCACTGGAGGTTCAGGGACTGGTCGAAAAAGCGGTCCCGTTCCGACTCGGCCCGCTCCCGTTCGGCAATCTCGCGCTCCAGTTCCTCGGTTCGCTGCAGGAGAACCGCGTGCAACCGCGCGTTCGCGTAGGCGACCGATACCTGGTTGGCGAGCGTGACCGCCAGGCGCTCGTCGTCCCGGCCGAACTCCTGGCCCATGATCTTGTCGATGAGGTAGAACCAGCCGACCAGCGGGGGCGGGCCGGGCAGGTGGATCGACGCGGCAAGGAGGGCACGCATGGGTTCCCCTGCCGGCGCTCCCAACTGCTCGGCCGACACCCCGGGGACCGCGAGTCGCACCAGCGAGCGGTTCCCGACCGTCTGTTTCAGGACATCGACCACCGACCGCGGGGCGGTGTGGGGAACAACGCTCCCTTCCGAGGCGGCTCGTACGAAGTGAATCACTTGCTCGCGGTCGGGGTCGAACACGACGATCCCGGCCGTCCGCACCCCGGTGATGTGAAGGATCGCCTGGCAGAACTTCTCCAGGAGGCGCTCGGGATCGGTTTCCCGGGTCAGGTCGAGTCCGAGTTCCGTAAGGGCCGCGAGGCGCAAGTGCTCCAGGTCGAGGACGCGGCTCTCGGTTTGGGGCACCGGTTCGGCGGGGGAGCCCAGGAGCTCGCCCACGGCCTTGAGGATGTCGGCGGGTCGGGCCGGCTTGTGGAAAACGTGAGTGACCCCACACGCGGCGGCCCTTGCCTGTGCCTCGGTGGCCCGGAAGCTGGCGGTGTAGAAAACAACGGGCTTGCTGGCCGTTTTGGGGTTGGCGCGGATCGCCTGTGTCAGGGCGACGCCGTCCATCCGGGGCATAATCAGGTCCGTGATGACGAGGTCGGGATCGACCGCCCGCATCACCTCCAGCGCCTCGATTCCGTCCGTCGCCTCGTACACGGTGTGTTGAACGTAACCCAGCAGTTTCGACAGGAACTGTCGGTTCACCGGGTGGTCGTCAACGATCAGGATCTTCGCCACGGCTCAACCTCCGGTCGCGGACGGGTCTTCCAGATTCAGGAACGCCTCGACAACCAGCGGGTCGAATTGCACACCGGCCTGTTCCCGGATGTACTGCCGGGCCTGATCCTCGGTCCACGCCGGGCGGTCCGCCCGGTCGTGAGTCAGCGCGTCCCACACGTTGGCGACCGCGAACAGGCGGGCCGCGAGGGGGATCTGCTCGCCCTTGAGCCCGCGCGGGTAGCCGGTCCCGTCCCACTTCTCGTGGTGGCAGTACGGGATGTCGGTCACGCCACGCAGGGAAGGGACGGAACGCAGGATGTCGTAGGCGTACACTGGGTGTCGTCGCACCACCGCCCACTCCTCGGCGGTCAGCGGACCGGGCTTCAAGAGGATGCTCTCCGGGATCGCCGCCTTCCCGATGTCGTGCAGGGTGGCACCCAGGCGAATCGCGTTGGCGGACGGTCTCTGGATCCCCTGTGCGGCCGCCAGTCGAAGGCACAGTTCCGTGACGCGCCGGGTGTGACCGTCTGCCTCCTGGGAGCGGAGGTCGAGCGACCGAACCCAGCCCGCGAGCAGCGCGTCGTGCGACCGCGCGAGGTCGGCATACGCCCTCTCCAGTTCGGTCTGCTTTTCTGCCACCGTGTCAGTGAGCAGCGCCCTGTGCGCCTCGCGCACGTCCTCGGCTGGGGGCGGCGGGGTTGTGACGTTGTCCGAAGAGTGCCGCAGGATGGACTTCACGACGGCCAGGATCGCCCCGGCTTGTGACGGCTTCACCAGAACGTGTTTGACGCCGCACGCACGAGCGAGTGCCCGGGCCTTCTCGTGATGGTAGGCGGCGGTGTAAAAGATCACCTCCGTACTCGCGATCTCTGGATCCGCCTGCAGTTGGTGCGCGAACTCGAATCCGTCCATGGTCGGCATCAGAACGTCCGTGACGACCAGTTCCGGGCGCTGGTCTCGAACCGCGGCCAGTGCCTGCGCACCGTCCGCGGCCTCGAACAGTTCGTGACCGTAGTAGCCGAGCAGTTTCACGAGGAACTGCCGGTTCACCGGGCTATCGTCAACGATCAGGATCTTCGCCACGTTCGTTCTCCCAACGTGTATTCAACCCGGTCCGGGTTGTTGGTCGTATGCGGTCGCGAAAGAGTCGCTGGCTGGTTCAAGGCGAGGCCGTCGCGAGCGGCGCGTTGTCCGGTTGCAACTCGGTCAGCGCGGCGGTGAGCCGCTCGACCGTCTGGATCAGGGTTTCGACCTCTGCGTGGAGGTCGGCAGGCGCGTCCGAAGCGGCGAGTTGTTCGAGTCGCCGGGCCGCGGTCTGGGTCGGACTCGGGCCGAGAATCGACACCGCCCCCTTCAAGCTGTGCGCGAATCGGCGCACTTCTCCCCGGTCCCCGGCCTCGCCCGCGGTGCGGAGTTCGTGGATCATGTTCGGGCACTCCTCCACGAAAAGGCCGGCCACGTCGGTGAGTAAGTGCTCGTCGCCCCCGCAGAGCTTGAGGGCCGCGGCACGATCGAAGGCCGCGGGGAGTTCGGGTGCCGCGGGAGCCTCTGGAGCGGTCGGTGGCGCCGGGACCGGTTCCGCCTTGGCGGCAAGCGCGTTGAGGACGCGGGTCAGGTCGGCCGGGTCGAACGGCTTGGCGATGTAGTCGTCCATCCCGCCGGCGAGGAACCGCTCGCGGTCGCCGGCCATGGCGTGGGCGGTCATCGCCACCACGGGCACGTGCCGATCGGTGCCCTTCTCGCCTTCCCGAATCCGAGCGGTCGCCTCCAGACCGTCCATCTCCGGCATCTGGATGTCCATCAGGACCAGGTCGAACGACCGCTCGGCCAGCGCGCCGAGCGCCTTGGCGCCGGTGTCCACGACCCGCACCCGGTGCCCCGCCTTCTCGAGCCTCCGCACGGCAACCTGTTGGTTCACCCGGTTGTCTTCCGCGAGCAGGATGTCAAGCGCCGCCCCGCTCGGCGCGGATTCGGACCGTGATCGCCGCACGGGTGCGACCTGACCGAGTGTGGTCCGGATCGCGGTGAGCAGTTCGCCCTGTTGCACCGGCTTGACGAGGTAAGCGGCAACGCCGAGTTGCTTGCTGCGCGCGAACTCGCCGTTCCGGTTACCAGAGGTCAGCATGATCAGAGGCGTGGGGGCGAGTGCCGGATCCTGGCGGATCTCCTCGGCGAGAGTGAACCCATCCTTACCGGGCATGTTCACGTCGAGGAGCGCGAGGGCGAACGGGTCACTGGTCCGCGCGGCTTCCCGCATCGCGGCCAGTGCCGCGCCCGCGTCTTCGACGGCCAGAGGGCGCATCTTCCACCCGGCCAGGGTGCGCGTCTGGATCCGCCGGTTGGTCGCGTTGTCGTCCACAACCAGAACCCGCAAGTCCCGCAACTCCGGCCACTCGACAGACCGGACCTCCGGCGCGGCCCCGAAGCCCAGCCGGGCCGTGAAGTGGAAGGTACTCCCCTTGCCGACCTCACTTTCGACCCAGATCCGGCCGCCCATCATCCGCACGAGTTGAGTGGAGATCGTCAGGCCCAACCCGGTACCGCCGTAGTGACGGGTCGTCGATCCGTCGGCCTGGGTGAACGGCTCGAAGACCGCGGCGAGCTTGTCGGCCGGGATGCCGATCCCCGTGTCCGACACGCTGACCTGAAGGGTGACGGAATCCCCGGTGCGCTCGGCGACGGCGACGCGGACCACCACCTCGCCGTGGTCGGTGAATTTCAGGGCGTTGCCCACGAGGTTGACGAGGATCTGCCGGAGCCGCCCGCCGTCGCCCACGAGCGCGTCGGGCACCTCCGGGCCGATGTCGTCGGTCAGTTCCAGTCCCTTGTCGTGGGCGCGACCGGCCAGCGTCTTGAGACACCCGCCCAGGGTGGTCCGCAGGGAAAAGTCGGTTGGATCGAGGTCGAGCTTGCCGGCCTCGATCTTCGAGAAATCCAGGATGTCGTTGATGACCCGCAGGAGGGCATCGGCCGACGCTTTGGCGGTCGTCAGGTACTCCTGTTGCTCGTCTGTGAGTTCGGTGTCGAGGGCCAGTTCGGTCATCCCGATGACGCCGTTGAGCGGGGTGCGGATCTCGTGGCTCATGTTCGCCAGGAACTCGCTCTTCGACCGGTTCGCGGTCTCCGCGGCCGCCTGGGCACGTTTCAGGGCGGAGACGTCGGTGACGATCCCGATATACCCGTCCGGTGTCCCGCTCGCGTCCCGGAGAGCGACCGTTCGGCCGAGCACGTGGACGACCTCACCGTCCGGTCGGACGAAGCGGTACTCTAACTCACCCATACCGCCACCCGTCCGGACTCGCTCCCAGGCCGCACGTACACGCTCGCGGTCGTCCGAATGGAGGGCGTCCAGCCACCCGTTCCCGGCGGCCCGGTCGGCGGGCAGGCCGGTCATCGCACACCAGCTCTCGTTGTGGTACACCCGCGCCCCGGTCGCGTCCGACTGGAAGATGCCGACCGGGGAGTGAGTGGCGAGGGTGCGGTACCGCAGTTCGCTCCGCTGCAACTGCGCTTCCGCGCGCTTGGTCTCGCTAATGTCCCGCACGATCCCGGTGAACAGGATCCGGTCGTGTAAGGTGACCTTGCTCACCGACAGGCTGATGGGAAAAGTGGTCCCGTCCTTGCGCACCGCCGTTACTTCGTTGGTGTAGCCGACAACGCGCGTCACGCCGGTCTGCATGTACCGGGCGAGGTAACCGCTGTGTGCGGAGCGGTGTGGCTCCGGCATGATCCGAGAAATGTTCTGACCGATTATTTCTTCGACGGGGTAACCGAGCATCCGCTCGACGGCCGGGTTCGCGGACACGACCCGCCCGTTCGTGTCGATCGTGATGATCGCGTCGCCGGCCGTGGACAGGATCGCGCTGATCCGGGCCTCGCTCTCCCGCAACCGCTCCTCCGCCTGCCGCTGTTCCGTGATGTCCCGTCCGACGGCGAAGAAGACCTGTTCACCCGACACCGCGTTGGCCGTCCACGCGGTCCACCGGTACGAGCCGTCCTTGCACCGGAGCCGGAACTCGATGTGGGTTGTGACCTCTCCGCACGCGAGCCGCTGGATCTCCGCGCCCGCCTGCTCTCGGTCCTCCGGATGAATCCACGCGAGAAGTGGTTCGGCCATGATTTCGGCGGGAGCGAACCCGAGCGTCGCCTCGTACGCCGGGTTGAGGCGCTTCGCGAAGCCATCGAAACCGAGGACGCAGATCATATCGACTGACAAATTGAAGAACCGTTCCAGTTCCTTTTCCATCTGCCGGCGCGCGGTGACGTCGCGGAAGATGCCGCGGGTGGACACCGGCCGACCGCCTTCCATCCTGCAACTACTCGTTCCCTCCACGAGTACCCGTCGCCCGTCCTTCGTCAGCCACACGGCCTCGACCTTGCCAACCGCTTCCCCGGCCATGATGCGGCCGAACACCCGGAGGCAGTGTTCGCGGGAATCGGGGTGGATCACGCTGGAGAGGTTCAGGTGGGCGATCTCCTCCTCGGTGTAGCCGAGAGTTTCTCGCCACGCCTTGTTGACGTAGATCAGCGACCCGTCGGGCGCCACACTCTGGATCAACTCGCTGGTGTTCTCGAACAGGTCGCGGTATCGCTCCTCGCTCGCTCGGATTTGATCTTCCACTCGCTTGTGGGCCGTGATGTCCCGGAGGACGGCCGCGATGCCCGCTGCCCTCCCGGACGCATCCAGAATCGGGGACGACGTGAGAGAGACAAACACCTCGGTTCCGTCTTTCCTCAGGCGAACGGTCTCGATGTGCCCGACTCTTCCACCCGCCGCGATCGTGGCGCGGATCCGTGCTTCCTCGTCGCGGTGGGTCGGCGGGATGAGGAAGGAGACGTTCCGACCGATGACTTCTTGCGCGGTGTAGCCGAAGATTTGCTCCGCGCCGCCGTTCCAGGTCAGGATCTTGTCGCCGAGCGTCTTGCTGAGGATCGCGTCCTCCGAGGCGTCCACGATCTCCGCAAGTCGGAGTGCGGTCTGTTCCGTCCGCTTGTACATCTGGCACATGAGCGCCACGACCCAGATGGCGAGGACCGAGCAGGACCGGTTGATCAGGTCGATATCGATGGGACCGGGTGGGGATACGAGGAAGCCGAGCGCCGTGAGTCCGGTGCAGACCGAAGCCAAGACGAAAATCGAGCGCCGTCCGGGCACCCAGAGCGAGAGTCCAACCACCGCCACGTAGAGCATCGCCGATGTTTGGCCCCTGGGGAACATCGCGTCCAGCAGGAAAATCGGGGTCGCCAAGGCGACCACGGCGCAGACGAGGCGAGTCTGGCGAAACCGGACCGGTATCATCGGTCGCCCCCTCCAATCCAAACCCGGCGCCGCACGGTGTCGGTCGCGACCGGGGGCGGAGTCGCGGTCGCGGGGCACCCGCGCTCGGCGTCGGCTCGCCGCGGTTGGCCCGCTTCCAGGGCCTCGCGGACCATGTTGGTGAGGTCGTTGAGATTGAAGGGCTTCGGCAAGAAGAGCACGTCCGGAAGCGGGTTCCCGTTTCGGGAGAGCACCTCGTCCGAGTAGCCCGACATGAGGATGGTCCGAATTCCCGGTCGGCTCACTTTGATCCGTCTGGCGAGTTCGATCCCGTCCGTGCCGGGGAGCACCACGTCGGTCACGAGCAGGTCGATCGGACACGGGTAGCCTTCACTGATCGCGCACGCCTCGTCACCCGTTCGGGCCTCCAGAATGCGATACTCGCACATGCTCAGAATGGTCCGGGTCAGGGCGCGGACGCTGTCTTCGTCGTCCACCACCAGAATCGTCCGGCGCCCGGTCGCCGGCGGCGTGGATTCGGGGGTGCGCACAGTCAGTTCGATCAGCTTGTCGAGGACACCCGGCAGTTCCGCCACGAGATCGGACTTGAAGACGAAACCGTCGATCCCGACCGCGGTGATCGCGGCGTGGATGGCCGCAGAGGCGTACAAGCTCATCAACACGACCTTCGGACACCCGGGGGCGGCCTTCATCCGGCGGGCGGCCGCGATACCGGACATCCGGGGCATGTGAACGTCCATGAGCACCACCGCCGGATGCGATCGCGTGACCTCTTCGAGCGCCTCCGGCCCGCCGCGGGCGTATTCCACAGACGTGACCCGCGGGTCCCGCGAGAGCGCGTGCCCGGCGGCTTTCAAGAAATCGGGGTTGTCGTCCACTACCAAAATCGAGAACGGGCGCATGCGAACTCCTCTGACCGCGAACGACCGGGCGAATTACGGGAAGAGTTCCGGCCCGCTGGCTCGTTCGGGGCGCAGGAAGTATGCGACGGATACGGGAGGAGCGGTATGAGGTATGGTCGGGGGACGTGTGGGAGAAAGACCGGATTCGGGATCGGGTATTCACCCGATCCTGGGTTTGCGCGTCACTCGTCGGTGCGCACGAGGCCCTTGCGGATCGCGTACCGGACCAACCCGGCGATGTCGTGAATGTCGAGCCGGTCCATGAGCTGCGTGCGGTGTGTTTCCGCGGTTTTTACGCTGATTTCGAGTTTTCTGGCGATCTGCTTGGTGGTGTGTCCCTCCGCGATCAGTTGGAGCACTTCCCGCTGGCGGGGCGTCAGCACCTCCGTCGGCGAGTCGGTACCTTGTGTCTGGCGCACGTACCCGGCGACGAGGTGTTTGGAAACGGCCGGTGAAATGTACGTATCGCCCCGTGCGACGGTGCGGATCGCGGCCTCGACCTCTTCGGGGGCCGCGTCCTTGAGGAGGTAGCCGGCGGCCCCGGCTCGAATCGCCTGGGCGACGAACTCCTCGCTGGCGTGCATCGACAGGATCAACACGCGGGTGCCGGTGAACTCGCGAGCCACCTGTCCGGCCGCTTCCAGCCCGTTCAGTCCCGGCATCGTGATGTCGGCGACCAGGACGTGCGGGCGGTGCGTGCGGACGTGTTCGACCGCCTCCCGGCCGTCGGCCGCTTCCGCGACGACCTCGATTCCCCCGACCCCTTCGAGCAACGACCGGATACCCGCTCGGAGCAGCCGGTGGTCGTCCGCGAGGACGACGCGAATCGGATTCATTTCGGTTCTCCCACGTCGCGGCTTTCGGGCAGCGGGATTCGGACGGACACACGGGTTCCCCGCGCCGGCGCGGACGTCACCTCGAACGTCCCGCCGACCGCGCGCACGCGCTCCTCCATCCCCACGAGCCCCAGACTGTCTCGCGGCGCGCGTTCGCGCACGGCCGCGACGTCGAATCCGACCCCGTCGTCCCGCACAACGAATTCGACCGCGCCGGGAGTGAAGGTCAGTGCGACCTCCGCGCTCGTCGCGCGCGCGTGGCGCAACACGTTCGTGAGCGCCTCCTGCACGATCCGGAAACAGGTGACCTCCAGGCCGGGCAGGAATCGCGCCTCTTCGGTGTGCACGGCGAGCCGAATCGCGAGGCCGGTCTGCGTCGAGAGACGGTCCAGGTACCAGCGCAGGGCGGGTGCCAACCCGGCCACATCCAGCAGGGACGGTCGGAGGTCGAGTGACAGGTGGCAGATCTGGTCAACTAGCCGCCGGACCAGCGCGACCGATTCGTCCAGCGCACCGGCCTCCGCGGTATCCGCGGCGACCGCCCCGCGAACGGAGTGCAGGAGGATCCGCAGCACCGTCAAGTTCTGCCCGACCTGGTCGTGGAGTTCCTGGGCGATGTGCCGGCGCTCCGTCTCCTGGGCTTCCATCAGACGTCCGGAGAGGGTGTGCAACAACACGGCGTGCCGGGAAAGTTCGGTCTCGCTCCGACGCAGCGCCTGCTCGGTCCGGGTTCGCTCGGCGATCTCCTCTTCGAGTTGCCGCGCGTGCGTCCGGATGTCCTCTTGCCGCACCGCGTTCTGGTATGCGACGGCAATCTGGTTCGCGAGAGTGATGGCGATCTGGGCGTCGCGCTCGTCGAACACCGAGTGCGGGGGCCGGGCGACGTACAGAACACCAAAGAACTTGTCGGGCAGCGCCACGGGAACCGCCAGCACCGGGCGTTCCGCCGACGGGCTCGACGCCCAAAATGGGCACCGCCGCTCGACCACTTCTCGAACGGCGTTCCGCAATTCGACCGTGGAATCGGGCTCGAGTTCGTGAGCCGAACGGGCGAACCCCGCGGTCCGCCCGTCGAACATGTCGAGCGTCGATTCGCAGGCGGCATTCAGGATGTGGGCGGGGTTCGTCTCCAGGGTCAATCGCCGGCTCAACTCCAACAGAGCGGTCTGGCGGCGCCCGAGCAATTCCAGTTCGTCCACTTTGACGGTCAGCGTGTCGCCGAGCAGGCGGAGGTGTTCCCGGTCGAAATCCGCTGGTGGGTGAGCCGGGGTCGGATGCGCCGCGGTTCCGAGAACGCCGTCGATCGCGTCGAGGAGAACCTGTGGGCGGCTCGGTTTTGTCAGGATCTGAGTGACGCCGCACGTTTCGGCAAGTGCCCGCGCCTGCGCCTGGTTGAACGTGGCGGTGTAGAAAACGACCGGAACGGCGGCCAACTCCGGGTCCCCGCGCAACTCCTTCACGAGTCGGTACCCGTCCATCACCGGCATCACGACGTCAGTAATGATCAAGTCCGGGTGCGCCGCGCGGGCCGCGTCGAGAGCGGCGCGCCCGTCCGACGCCTCGTGAACGGCATGTCCGCGGTATCCGAGCAATTTCGCGAGGTACTGGCGCCCGGCCGCGTGATCGTCCACCACCAGAATCGTGGCCATGCTATTCGCTCCCTCCGGCGCGCGACGCCTGCTCGTCCAGTTCCAAAAACGCGACCACGACTTGGGGGTCGGAGTGGGTTCCGGACAGGCTGCGGATGTAGTCGCGGACGCGCTCCCGCGACCACGCCTTTCGGTACGGTCGGTCGCTGCTGAGGGCGTCCCACACGTCCACGACCGCGAAGATGCGCGCCGCGAGGGGGATCTGCTCGCCCTTGAGCCCGCGCGGGTAGCCGGTCCCGTCCCACTTCTCGTGGTGGCAGTACGGGATGTCCAGTGCGCGGCTCAAATATCGAATGCCGGACAGCATCTCGTGGGCGTAGATGGGGTGCTTTCGCATCACGACCCATTCGTCGTCCGTCAGCGGGCCGGGTTTCAGAAGAATGTAGTCGGGGACACCGATCTTGCCGATGTCGTGGAGCAGCGCGCCGCGTCGGATCTCGGTCAGCGCGGCCTCGTCCTGTCCCATGTGTCGGGCCAATCGAACCGTCATGTCGGTCACCCGACGGGTGTGCCCCTCGGTCTCCTTGTCGCGCAAGTCCAGCGCGTGCACCCACCCCTCCAGGGTGGCGTCGTAAGCCAGCGCGAGTTCCGCGTTCGTCTGCTGGAGGCCTCGGAACAACTCCGCGTTGTCCAGCGCGATTGCGACCTGCCCCGCCAGAGCCTCAAGATAGTTGAGCCAGTCGGCGTCCGGGGTGAGTCGCGTCCGGTGGAACGACTCCAGAACCCCGCGCGGCTCGCCCCGAACGATGAGCGGTGCGCAAATGTAGGACCGGAAGCCCTCGCCGGCGAGACGGGTCCGTGCGAACGGAGTTTCCGAGACCCCCAGGTCGGGATCGGTCACGGCCCGGCGCTGGAGCAAGGCGGCGCCGGCGTGCCCGTCGCCCGGGCGCAGCACCGATTGCTCGATCCCGCGGGATCGGAACCCCCGCCCCGCCGCGTACTCGAGGTGCCGCGTCTGGGGGTTGAGCAACAAGATCGCGGCGGCGTCGGCCCCGAGTTGCGCGGAGGTCTGGTCGAGGACCGCGTTGAACGCAACGCGCCGGTCGAGGCTGGACAAAATCGTGAGATCGATCGCGCGGAGCGCGCTGAGCCGTTGGTACTGCCGCTCGGACTCAGAGAACAGCCGGGCGTTCTCGTACGCCACCGCGAACTGAGCGGCCAGGGTGACCAGGAGCGACTCGTCAGCCTCCCCGAACTCGTCGGCCCCGAGCCGGTCCACCATGTAGAGAACCCCGTACACCCGGTGCGAAGAGGTTACTGCGGTGCCCAGGAAGGAGTGACCGAACGACGGCGCCCGAGCCAGGCCCAGCGATCCAGGATCGAGCAGGGGTTGAGTCAGTCGGAGCGGTGCCCTTTCCGAGAGCAACTGTTTGAGCGGGTCCGCGACAGGGGACGGGGTGGTACTCTCGTCGCGCCCCTCCTCTTGACCGCTGCACAGGAAGTGTTCGAATGACTCTCCACCCGCGGAGAGCAGCCCGATTGCCGCGAACCGGGCGGCGACCACCTTTCGCGCGGCTTCGCAGAACCGTCGAAGCAATCGCTCCGGGTTTCGTTCCAGCGTGAGCTGCTGCCCCAGCTCGATCAGTGCGGCCAACCGCTCATTCGTCGCCTCCAGTTCGGAAACCTTCTCCGCGAGTGTGTCAGTGAGAAGAGCCGTGTGCTCGCGCTGGAACCGATCACCAGAAGAAACAGAGAGTGGAATCGGTGGGGCGCCCCCGAGCGCCTCGCTCACAGTTCGAAGAATGACTTCCGGACGCGAGGGTTTGGTCAAGAGGTAACGAACCCCGCACGATTCGGCCAGCGTCCGGGCCTCGCGCTGGTGGTACGTCGCCGTGTAGAAGATGACCGGCGTGTTCGCGGTCGCCGGGTTCTCGCGCAGGTGGCGGACAAACTCGAACCCGTCCATCCGCGGCATCAGGATGTCGCTGATGACGAGGTCAGGCCGCTCGGTCTGAGCCAGTCGCAACGCCTCGACCCCGTCGCCCGCCTCGAGCAACTGGTGCCCCCCGTACCCGAGGAGCTTCACCAGAAACTGGCGATTGGACTGTTGGTCATCGACGACGAGGATCTTCGCCATTGTTACCCCTGCTTTCGGACAGGTACGAATGCTTGCACCTCGGCCAGAAGTGCCTGCGGGGTGATGGGCCGGAGCAGGAACTTGGTCGCGCCCAGCCGCTCCGCCTCGACGCGGTCTTGATCCATCCAGACACTCGCGGAGATGAAGACGAACGGAACGTCGCGGAACCGCGGGTCGGCCTTGACCGCCCGGATCAGGTCGAAACCGTCCTCCCCGGGCATGTGCAGATCGGACAGGATCAGGTCCGGGCACGTCTGTTCGAGGGCGGCCCGCGCCTGCGCGACGGTCGAGACCGCGAGCACCCGGAACCCGAACGGTTCGAGCGTCTTCCGGAACACCTCCAGATTCGCGGGCGTGTTGTCCACGGCCAGCACGGTCCCCCGAGGCTCTTGGGGTTCCACGGGGGGGGCACGGTCGGCGGAACGGCGGCGGCCCGTTGCCCTCGTTGCCCCGGCGCGAGGAACGCTTCCACCTGCGGCACGAACGTTTGCGGCATGATCGGCTTGGAGATGTAACCGTCGAACCCGGCGGCGAGGACCTTCTCCCGGTCGCCCACCATTGCCAGCGCGGTGACGGCGACCACCGGGATCGTTCGGAACACGTCGTTCGCCTTGAGGCGGCGCACGACCTCGTACCCGTCCGCCCGGGGGAGGTGGACGTCACAGACGATCAGGTCGAACGACCCGGCGCCCAGAACCGTGAACGCTTCCTCTCCGTCGGTGGCGGTCAGAACCGTGTGCCCGAACGCGCGGAGCAGGTACGCCATCAGCTTCAGGTTCGCCGGGTTGTCCTCGACGATCAGAATGCGAGCGGGCATCGCGTTACTCCTCCAGCGCGAGGGTGAACGTGCAACCGCGGCCGGGTTCGCTGGTGAGGCCGAGTCGTCCGCCGAGGAGATCGGCGAGCTTTCGGCTCAAGTACAGGCCCACACCCGCCCCTTGCGTTTGCGACCGCCCGGAACCGCGGAGCGGTCGAAACGCCTCGAACAGCCCGGGCCGGTCTTCCGGTTGAATGCCGGGCCCGGTGTCGTGAACGCGGATCTCGGTCACCACGCGCGGACCCGTGTGGCTCTGCCGGAACTCGAGCCGGACGTACCCCCGTTCCGTGAACTTGATCGCGTTGTGCATCAGGTTCATGACGATCTGCGTGACCGCTCGTCGGTCGGTCAGAACCGTGGCGTCGGCGGGATCGACCGCCACCTCAAAGGTGAGCCCCTTCGCCACGGCGAGGGGCCCGAGCGCCGCCTCGATCTCACTCGCTACCTCTCGGGAGAGAACCCGTTCGCGCACGATCTCGACCCGTCCCGACTCGATCTTGGTGAGGTCGAGCAAGTTGTTGATCATCGACAACAGGTGAGTGGCACTGTCCTCGACGGTCTTGAGCTGCTCCTCCTGGTCCGGGTTGAGCGGTCCGGGCAGCCCCATGAGCAGCGTACCCGTGAACCCGATGATCGCGTTCAAGGGCGTCCGCAATTCGTGGCTCATGCCCTCCAGAAACAGGTCCTTCGCCCGCAGTGCCCGCTCCAGTTCCGCGTTCTTTTCACGCAGGGCGTGTTCGAACCGCTTCCTCTCGGTCATGTCGCGAATCGCGGCGACCACGATCGGTCCGTCGGGCGTGTCGAGCGGGCTGAGGCTCACCTCGACCAGAAACTCGGTCCCGTCCTTCCGCCGGGCATGGAGTTCGAGACCGGCGCCCATCGGCCGCGTGCGCGGGGACGCGAAGTACCGATCGCGGTGGCCGACGTGCTCGATCCGGAACCGCTCCGGGAGCAGCGCCTCGAGTTTCTGTCCGACGAGGTCCGTCCCCGCGTACCCGAACAGGAGTTCGGTCTGGCGGTTCACGAACTCGATCCGACCGGTTGTCGAGACTACCACCACCCCGTCCGGGGCGAATTCGAGCAGCTTGCGAAACCGCTCCTCGCTCGTCCCGAGTGTGAGGGGGGGGGCCACGTCCGCCGTGTCCTCCCCCGCGCCGCTGGAACGAATCTGCCGCTCCACATCCGACAATCGGGTGCGAAGTTCGTCACGAACCCGGAGAAGTTCCTCGGTGGTTGTCGGTTGTTGGTTCATGTCACGCTCCCGCGAGTTCGAGTGTGAAGGTGGTGCCGCGGCCGAACTCGCTGGCGAACCGGATCCTCCCGCCGAGCAGCCCGGCGAGCTTCTGGCTCAGGTGCAGCCCCAACCCCGTGCCCTGTTGGTGGGTCCGGCCCGAACTCTGCAACTGCTCGAATGCCTGGAACAGCCGCGCCTGGTCCTCGGGGCGGATCCCCATCCCCGTGTCCTCGACCCGCATCTCCGTGACCGCCGACCCGTCGCTCCCCTGACGCCGGACCACCAGCCGGACTCTCCCGCGCTCGGTGAACTTGATCGCGTTGTTGGTCAGGTTCAGGAGGATCTGCCGCAGCGCCCGCGAGTCGGTGAGGATCGAGAATTCCTCCGCCGGCGTATCGGCCTCCAGGTGCAACCCCTTCGCCTCGGCCAGCGGGCGCAGCGTCGTGAGCACCTCCTGGACGACTACCTGGCAGGCCACCGGCTCAAGTTTCAGCTCCACTTTGCCCG
>CAZBXY010000007.1:59137-61624 GCA_964495365.1 uncultured Frigoriglobus sp.
GTATGGCAAAGGCTGGCGAGCAGGTCGTTGATCAGCGACAACAGGTGAGTGGCGCTGGCCTCGACGGTCTTGAGCTGGTCCTCCTGGTCCGGGTTGAGCGGTCCGGGCAGCCCCATGAGCAGCGTCCCGGTGAACCCGATGATCGCGTTCAAGGGCGTCCGCAGTTCGTGGCTCATGCTCGCCAAAAAGCGGTCCTTCGCGAGGTTCGCGTTCTCCAACTCGACGTTCTTTTCCTGGAGTGTTTGCTCGAACCGCTTGCGCTCGGTGACATCGCGGGCGGCCGCGAACACGCCCTGCAACTTGCCGTCGCGGTCGTTGAACGTCACCGCGTTGTAGGAGACGACCATCTGCTTGCCGGCCTTGCTCAGCGCGGTCAGCTCGTAGTTGGTCACCTTCCCCTCACGCAAGACCAGCCGGATCCCCTCCTCGGCCCGCGCCGGGTCGGTGAAGTACTGCTTGAACGCCGAACCCACCAGCTCCTCGCGGCCCCGGCCGGTCAACTGCTCCATCTGCTGGTTCACGTCCGTGATGATCCCCAGCGGGTCCGTCGTCATCAATGCGTCGATGTTCGACTCGATCAAACTCCGCGTGTAAAACTGCTGGTCGCGGAGTTGCTGTTCGAGCGTCTTCTGGGCCGTGATGTCGCGGGCACCGGCCAGGATGCCCAGCGGCGCGCCGGCCGCGTCGGTGAACACGCCAGCGTTGAAGCTGACGCCGATCCGGCGCCCGTAACGGGTGATGAGCACCAGTTCGTAACCGATCACGCGAGCCTCGCGCAGGGTCTGCTCCACCCCGACCCGCGCCCGACCGGGTTCGGTGAAGTAGTCCGCGAACCGCGAGTTGACGAGGTGCTTGCCCGAATACCCGGTGAGCCGGATCGCCTCGGCGTTGACGTCCGTCACCGTCCCGTCCGGCGCGATCGCGAACAGCGCGTCGGCCGATGCCTCGATGAGGGAGCGGTTATAGGCCTGCTGGTCGGTGAGCTGGGTCTGGAGCCGGGCCTGCTCGGAGATGTCGCGGGCGCTGGCGAAGATGCCCTGCACGCGGCCGTCGGCGGCCCGGAAGACCGACGCGTTGAACGACACTGTCGCCTTCCGCTCACTCCGCGTCTTGAGGACGAGCTGGTAGTTCGTGACCACCCCCTCGGCGAACGTCCGCTTCACCCCCACATCGGCCCGGTCCGGTTCCGTGAAGTACCGCTTGAACGGCGTCCCGATCAGTTCGGTCCGGCTGGACCCGGTCATCCGACAGAGCTGCTCGTTGACGTCGGTGATGTAACCCTCGGGATCGACGGTCACGAGGCCGTCCACCGACGACTCGATGAGCCCCCGCAAGTACGTCTGCTGCTCCCGCAACTGCTCTTCCAGTCGAACCCGGTCGGTGATGTCGCGGGCGCTGGCGAAGATGCCGCGAACGGTCCCGTCCTGTCCCTTGAACACCGAGGCATTGAACGACACCTGGAGCAGCCGGCGCGAGCGGGCGATGACGGTCAGTGCGTACTCGGTGACGACGCCCTCTTCAAACGTCTGCTGGACCCCGGAGCGTGCCCGGGCCGGCTCGGTGAAGTAGTCCGCGAACGGGGTGCCGATCAGCTCGGTCCGACCGTACCCGGTCATCCGGCAGAGCTGCTCGTTGACGTCGGTGATGTAGCCCTCGGGATCGACGGTCACAAGGCCGTCCACCGACGACTCGATGAGCCCCCGCAAGTACGTCTGCTGCTCCCGCAACTGCTGTTCGAGTTTCTTCTGCTCGGTGATGTCGCGGGCGGCCGCGAACACGCCCTGCAACTTGCCATCGGCGCTGCTGAAGGTGGCCGCGTTGTAGGAGACGACGATCTGCTTGCCGGCCTTGCTCAGCGCGGTCAGCTCGTAGTTGGTCACCTTCCCCTCACGCAAGACCAGCCGGATCCCCTCCTCGGCCCGCGCCGGGTCGGTGAAGTACTGCTTGAACGCCGAACCCACCAGCTCCTCGCGGCCCCGGCCGGTCAACTGCTCCATCTGCTGGTTCACGTCCGTGATGATCCCCAGCGGGTCCGTCGTCATCAATGCGTCGATGTTCGACTCGATCAAACTCCGCGTGTAAAACTGCGTCGCCTGGAGCTTGACTTCCAGCGTCTTCTGGGCCGTGATGTCGCGGGCGCTGGCGAAGATCCCGCGGACGTTCTCGCTGGTGTCCTTGAACACGGCGGCGTTGAACGACACGGGCACGTCGCGGGTCTCGCCCGCTTGCAAGGTCAGAACGTAGTCGGTAACCGCTCCCTCCTTGAACGTCAGCCGCACGCCCTCGGCGGCGCGGTCGCGCTCGCGGAAGTACGTCGGGAACGACGATCCGATGAGCTGGTTCCGCGACCGCCCGACCATCCGGCACATCGTGTCGTTCACGTCGGTGATGTTCATCGCCTCGTCCACCGTGACGAGGCCGTCCACCGACGACTCGATGAGCCCGCGGTTGTACGCCCGCTCCTCGGCGAGCTGACCCTGGAGCCGC
>CAZBXY010000008.1:0-59015 GCA_964495365.1 uncultured Frigoriglobus sp.
GAGAGCATGTTGTCGAGGCCGTTCAACTCCTCCGGGACGTAATCGAGGTCGCGGACGATCCGCTGGAGCTTTCGCCCCAGCGCCCAGAACAGCCGCTCGGCCAGCGCCCGCAGTTCGATCGTCAGGTGGCCCAGGTTGAAGAGGCTGAGCGTCTTCTCCATCTGGTCCACCGCGTCGTGGTAATACTCGAGGAAGTTCTTCTTGTTCAGGTCGCGGTAGTTGGAGAACAGGTCGCGGATCGGCTCCGGGGCGTCGTCCGGGAGCGTCTCCGGGGCGGTGCATTTGTCGAAATCCGATGTCCCCAGCACGTCGAACACCAGTACCGAGTGGTACGCGACCACCGCCCGGCCGCTCTCGGAGATGATCGCGGGGTGTGGGACGCCGGCTTCGTCGCACACCGACTTGATGCGGTACACCACGTCGTTGGCGTACTCTTGCAGCGTGTAGTTCGTGCTGCTCTCGAACGCGGTCTGCGAGCCGTCGTAGTCGATCCCGAGGCCGCCGCCCACGTCGATGTACTTGAGGCCGGCGCCGAGCCGGTACAGTTCGACGTAAATGCGGGCGGCTTCGGAGAGCGCGTCTTTCACCTTGCGGATGTCCGACACCTGCGAACCCATGTGGAAGTGGGTCATTTGCAGGCAATCATCGAGTCCCTTCGACTTCAGGTACTCGAACGCCTCCAGCACCTCGGTGAGCGTGAGGCCGAACTTCGAGCGGTAGCCGGCAGACCCGCGCCAGCGCCCCGAGCCGCGGCTGGCGAGCTTCACCCGCACGCCGATCGGCTGCCGGACGCCCAGTTCCTCCATGTACTTCACGAGCAGTTCGAGTTCGGTGAACTTCTCGACCACCGGGATGATGTTCTTGCCGATCTTTTTGGCCAGCACCACCATGCGGATGAACTCGTCGTCCTTGAACCCGTTGCAGATGATGGGCGTATCGACGCCGTTCGTCAGCGCCAGCACCGCGAGCAGTTCGGGCTTGCTGCCGGCTTCCAGCCCGAACCGGTAGTCCTTGCCGAAGTTCAGCACCTCTTCGACCACGTGTCTTTGTTGGTTCACCTTGATCGGGTACACGCAGTGGTACTCGCCGGTGTAGCCGTACTCGACGCGCGACTTGTCGAACGCCGCGGCGATCTCGCCGATCCGGTGTCTCAGAATGTCGGTGAAGCGGAGCAGGAGGGGCGGCTGAATGCCGCGGGTGCGGATCTGGTCCACGAGGTCTTTGAGGTCGATGGCCCGTTCGGGGTCTTTGTCCGGGTGGACGGTGACGTGACCCTGCTTGTTGATCCCGAAGTAGCCCTTGCCCCAGTTCTTGACGCCGTAGGTCTCGAAGGCGTCGTGGAGCTTCCACGCGGGGTTGAGGTCGGACGTATCGGGACCGCGCCGGTCGAGGGTCTTACCCATCAAAGTGAGCCTTTCCCGCGGTGCGGGGAGTACGGGGAGTGGTCGCGGGGCCAACCGCGATCGTTTAATCTTACGTTGCGCCCCGCGGGGTGCAACGGCAGCTTGTGTATGGAAACGGTGAAGGCGCGGTACAATCGTGCGGTTCCCCGCCTGCGACCGTGCCGAAATCCCGAGCGCTGGTCGATGGTCGCGGGTGTTCGTCGGTCGCTTGCGCTCTTCGGCCTGAAGGGCCGGGACAACATAGCCCAGGCCAACGGCCTGGGTAGGTAGCGCAGAACGAATGCGGCCTGAAGGGCCGCGATACGGGGTCGCGAAGATATCCCGGCCCTACAGGCCGGAAGAACAAAACGCTCGATACCCAGGCCGTTGGCCTGGGCTAAGTTGTCCCGGCCCTTCAGGCCGAAAACCGAAGACCAACTGAGCATTCCTACCATTGCTTCCGACCGCGAGGTGAATCATGGTGCTGACCCTTCGGTTCGTCGCCGCGTGCGCGGCGGTTCTGCTCGCCGGTGGCCCGGCGGTCGCGCAGTTGCCGGTCGCGCCGGAACCGCACCTCGCGCTCGACGAACTGGTGAAGGAGTACAAGCGCCTCGGGCTGCCGCTCCCGCCGCCGAACGCCGAACTGGTGCGGCTCAAGTGGACGCCCGACACTCCGCCCTGCCTGGGCTTCCAACTCCCGCCGGCGAAACCGGGTGACGACCCGCAACACTTGATCGGTGTGAGGGCGTACCGCTATCCACCGGGCGAGCGTGTCAAGAACGGTGCCGAGGCGCTGCGAGATGTCGAACCGACGTGGGTTGCGGACCTGTTGTGTACCACCGCGCAATGCCGCGTCCTCGGACTGAACGAGATTGCCGAAGCGCTGTATGCTCGCGGCCTGGAGGCGACCGCGAAGCCGATGCCGCCAAAGTGGGGTTCCGGCATGAACCAGTTCGGAACCTATAAGTACCGAGTGAACGGCTGGCAACTACACGTCGAAGGCAACAACCGCTCGGCGCACCTCGAACTTCGACACGCGGCTTTCGGCTACTGGCATGGGAAGATCATGGCTCCGGGCAGCGACCGCAAGGAAGTGCTCCGATACCTCCAGGCGGCAGACCTCGGATTTCATCCCGACGTCCGCGACCTCGAACGGACGGTTGCACCGCGGAAGTCGAAACCGGGTACGGCCGAAGCCCTGATTGATGATCTGACCGAGTACCAGTCCCGGGACCGCGGCTTCGGCCGGCCCAGCTTGGACGACCAACACCCGAGCGAAGCCGCGTACTGGAAACTGGCGGAGATGGGTTTTGATGCCATCCCGGCCCTTCTCGATCACCTCCACGATTCGCGGTTCACCCGCCAAGCGACCGGCGACGGTAATTACCTCGTCGGAGACGAGTGGCGGCTCTCCTCGCCCACCCACGTTGGTCAACTCGCTCGCTATCTGGTTGGCCACTTCACCGGTGATGGTGTCATCTTTGGCATATACCCCGACCCGAGAGTCGATGCGGTTCACGCATGGTGGGAGA
This sequence comes from uncultured Frigoriglobus sp., assembly GCA_964495365.1. Lineage (GTDB taxonomy): Bacteria > Planctomycetota > Planctomycetia > Gemmatales > Gemmataceae > Gemmata. Next base: position 2,915 of record CAZBXY010000008.1, read on the forward strand.
AGGCTCGCAAGGTGGGCGAGGAAAAGTGGTTGATGAGCATCGTTCTTCCCGAGGTGCGAAACGACGTGACGGCTTGGCTGGGGCCGGATCGAGTCATCCTTCGGAGACTCGGGGTGAAGTACCCCAACCGGCTCGCCGAGGTCTACCGGACTGTACTCGGCAAGCGGCCGGAAGTCGGGAGTCGGGCGCTGGCATTTGAGATCGTTGCGAGCAAGCTCACCCGTACGGAGAAGTTGCCCCTTCTGGTCGAAGGCGCCGAACACAAGCGATTAGTTCACCGGAACGCCGCGCTGGCAGCCCTCGCCACACTCGACCCGCCGCTGTTCCAAAAGCACCTGCTCGCGACTCTGAAGAAACTTCCGCCGGATGTCGAGAAGGTGGGAGGCCTCTGGTATCCGCATCCGAGACTCGCAGCCCTCGTTCGCAAGACCGGCGACCCGGCGTGTTGGGACGCACTGGCCGCGCTCACCAAACAGTCGGGGGTCGAGATCCGGCTTGAAATCATTCAGACGCTTTCCGAGCCTGAGCTGCCCGACGACAAATCGCAGCGGCGCGAGGTGTTGCGATTCCTGATGCAGTTCCTGTCCGACGATTCCGTGATCTCGGGGGACGAGGATCAACCCCGCGAGCGAGTCTCGGATGCCGCGATCACGGCGCTGGCGGCGCAATTGGGGTTCGAATTGAATCCCTACACCGAGCGCAGCCCGTTGTCGCGGTTCTTCCTCCGCGTGGTCGTGGCGAAGGCCGCGGCGGAGGAACTCGAACGCCTCAAGAAGTGACGCGCGCCGGCGCCGCGGGGCGGGCCGCCAGTCGGCAATGACAATGCCGGGCCGCGGTGTTAGAATGCACCTCACGCAGAGGGGTCGGCGATGCAGTGCCAGCGGTGCCCGAAACAAGCCACCTACCACATCACCGAGGTGCTGGGGTGGGACCGGTACGAAGAGGTTCACCTGTGCGAGGGGTGCGCCAAGAAGTACATCGTTGAGCCGCAGAAGAAGGCCGCCGGCGGGGCGCTCGGGCCGCCCGAAGAGGCGCTCGAAGAGGTCGAGTCCCCGGTCGCCGGGCCGGTGTGCGACTCGTGCGGGATCTCGTTTCTGGAGTTCCGCAACCAGGGCCGGTTCGGCTGCCCGCACGACTACGACGCGTTCAAGGCCGAACTGCTGCCGCTGTTGGAGAGCATTCACGGCGAGGTGCGGCACGCGGGCAAGACCCCGCGCCGGCTCCCGCGGACCCAGGGCGCGCAGGTGGAACTGGCCCACCTGCGGCGCCAACTCCAGCAGCTCGTGACCGAAGAGAACTACGAGGAGGCGGCCCGCGTCCGGGACCGCATCAAGGAACTGGAAGCCGGCTGACTTGGGGAAAATTCGAAATGTGAAGATCGAAATCCGAAAGAAGAACCAAGCGAGGAGCGGACCGCGAGCAACTGTCTTCTTTTCGGATTTCGAGTTTGTGATTTCGAATTTTCCCCCGAAGGGGGATTTGGGGTGAAGTGTCAGATTTGCGACAACCCGGCCAGCTACCACCTGACGGACATCGAGCACGGTCAGAAGCGGGAGCTGCACCTGTGCGCGCGGTGCGCCCGCGAGCGGGGGCTGTTGCGCGAGCCGGCGAGTCAGCAGATCGACGTGAAGGCGCTGCTCAAGGTACTCGTGATGCCGTTCCCGCAGGCGGGCGCCCGCCCGGCGCGCCCGGCCGTCGAGGCGTGCGAGGTGTGCGGGCTGACGCTGCCCGAGTTCAAGGCGGAGGGCCGGCTCGGCTGTCAGCACGATTACGAGTCGCTCCGGGCCGCGCTGGAGCCGCTGCTCGAACGCATCCACCGCTCGATCGTTCACAGCGGGAAGGCCCCGCGCGCGGTCCGCGTGCGCGAGTGGCAGAAGCAGATGGCGGCGGCCGTCGCGGCCGAGGACTACGAGGAGGCGGCCCGGCTCCGCGACCTCATTCGCCGGGCGGGTCATTAGTCATTGGTCATTGGTCATTGGTCATTGGTCATTGGTGCTGCGCATCGGAGAACGCAGGGCGAAGCTTGAGACTAATGACTAATGACTAATGACCAATGACTACCCGACCAATGACGGATGACAAGGAACGTGGGATGAATCTCGAAGCGCTGGTTCCGAACTTGGGCGAGTGGCTCCGCGGCACCGGGCCGGAGTCGGATGTGGTCGTTTCGACGCGCATCCGACTGGCCCGGAACCTCGCGGGGCTGCCGTTCGCCACCCGCGCCACCGCCGCGCACAAACTGGAAGTCATCGCGCGCGCGAAAGACGCGGTCGCGCAGGCCGACGCCGGGCACCCGCTCGAATACCTCGACATCCCCAGCCTGCCCGCGCTCGACCGGCAGTTTTTGGTCGAGCGGCAACTGATTAGCCGCGAACTCGCCGGCGGCCTCGACGGCCCCCGCGGGGTCGCGTTCGACCCGACCGAAACCGCCAGCGTGATGGTGAACGAGGAGGACCACCTGCGGCTGCAAGTACTCCGCAGCGGGTTCGCGCTCGACGAGGCGTGGCGCGACATCGACCGGCTCGACGACGCGCTCGAAGCCAAGCTCAGTTACGCGTTCCACACGCAGTTCGGCTACCTCACCGCGTGCCCCACCAACGTCGGAACCGGGATGCGAGCCAGCGTCATGCTGCACCTGCCGGCGCTGGGCCTGACGAAACAAATCGACAAGGTGTTCCGCGCGCTGCAGAAGATCAATCTCGCGGTCCGCGGGCTGCACGGCGAAGGCTCGCGGGCGTTCGGCGACCTGTACCAGATTTCCAATCACGTCACGCTCGGCAAGTCCGAGACGAAGATCCTCAACGAGATCAAGGAAGTGATCGTCACGATCCTCCAGTACGAGCGGCACGCCCGCGGTCTGCTCTTGAAGGAGCGCCGGCAGGCGGAACACGACCGCGTCGCGCGGGCGATCGGCACGCTCGGCAGCGCGACGATGATTACCGCCGAGGAGACGATGGAACTACTCTCCGCGGTGCGGCTGGGCATCCACCTGCACCTGCTCGACGGCGTCCCTGTCACCGCGGTGAACCAACTGTTCATTCACACGCAGTCGGCCCATCTCCAGAAGCTCGCGGGGCACGCCCTGGACGGCGAGGAGCGGAACGCGGCCCGCGCGAAGTACCTCAAAACGAAGCTCCGCGAACTCGGCTCGCACCGGCAATGAGCGCAGGCCCGGACCGATCCGCTTGTAAAACTTTCCACGTGGAAACTCGACCCATTTTAACATTTTCGGAACGACGGCGCGGCCCAATCGGCCCGCGCGTGGCTCTCCACCTGCTTGTCCTTCTCGCGTTCCTGGGCCTCTGGACCTGGAAGTTGCTCGAACCCAACCCGGTACCGGAAGCCGTGTCGGCGAAGCTGCACGGGGAAATGCGGTTCGTCGCGGCGAAGAGCTTGCACGCGTGCGGCTACGGCTTCCTCACGCTCCTGGCGGTCACGCTCCCGGTGCCGAACTACTGGCGGTGGTTCTTTGCGGGGCTGCTCGCGCTGCACGGGGTCGCCACCGAGATCGGCCAGACGTTCGTGCCCGGGCGCACCGGCAGTGCGGTGGACGTACTCATCGACTGGGCCGGCATCGCGCTGGGGGTGCTGGTATGGCGCGCGTTCGGAAGGGTTGGTCACTCGCGGAGCGAGTGACCATTTCTTCAAAGCATTCAGAAATGGCGAGTCGCCTACCCTTAAGCCGCCTGCTTCATGAATTCCGCGCAGCGGCGCTGCATCTCCTCGACCGACACGTCCTCGATGTGCGTGGACAGCGTCCACACGTGGCCGAACGGGTCGATCACGGTGCCGGAGCGGTCGCCGTAGAACTGGTCCATCACCGGCTTGAACACCTTCGCCCCGGCCGCGACCGCCTTCGCGAACGCCGCGTCCACGTCCGGCACGTAGACGCACAGCCCGCCGCTGGCACCGCCGAGCGACTCCGGCCCGCGGTTGCCCCACTCCGGCATCTCGTCGCCGAGCATCACCCGCGACCCGCTCACCTCGATCTCCGCGTGCGCGATCGAGCCACCCGGCCCCTCGAACCGCATGACCTCGGTGGCCCCGAGCGCCTGCTTGTAGAACTCGATGGCTTTTGCGCCGCCGCGAACGGTGATGTACGGCGTGACCGTGTGGTAACCGGCCGGAACGGGACTGACGGGCATTGCAATACCTCCGTATAAGTGGGCGAATGGATAGATAGTAACCATTCACCCATCTGTACGCAATGCCATATTTTCAATTCCGGTCACCGCGGGCGCGCGCCGCCGGCCGGTTGAACCGGGGGCGTCGCCGGCGGCACGCGCTGGCTCGGCGGCGCGACGCGGGCGCTCGGCGGGGCCGCCCCGGAGGTCTGCGCGCCGGGAACGAGCGGTTCGACGCGCAGGTCGTCGAAGTACGCGACCCCGACTCCGGTGAGCGCGACGGCCAGCGATACCTGCCCGCTCGCCGGCACCCGGCGGTACAGGTGGAACTGCTTCCACGCGCCCTTCGTTTCCAGCAACCGCACGCCCAGCGGCTCGCCGCCGATGTCGTCGTAAAACAGCACGCCGTCGGCCGTCAGGCGAATCTCGCTCGGAATCTTCACCCACCCGCTGATCCGCACGAGCGACCCGGGCTGCACTCGCACCGGCGGGCTTTCGACCACCAGGAACGTTCGCTCCAATGGGTGCGTACTCTTTTCGATCGGCTTGCCGTCCTTGCCCACCAGCCCGCGCTGCCGCACTTCGAGCTTCAGCACCCCGCGGCCCAGTTCCGGCGCCGGGGGGGTGTATCCGTCGCCCGGCAGTGCGATCGGCCGGCTCGGCCCGAACATCTTCGGCGACACGCGCTCCGGTTTGGGCGGAACCGGGTCGTCCAGTTTGGCCGCCGGGACCACGCCCGCGGCCACGTCCACGCGGTCGAGCGTGCCGAACCGCGCGGCCCAGCCGGGAACCTGGTCCACCGGGATCCCCGCCGGCGGGATGTCGCCGCCCGGCTCGAACGTGCCGCCCGGAAGCAGGCTCGCGCCCGGCCGGCACGCCTGCACCTCGCGGAACAGTTCCCAGTGCTTCGGCAGGCTGAAGTAGCTCACCGCGAACGGGCTGGCGGTCGGGATGTCGAGCGTCGCGGTGGCCCGCTCCCAGTGGTCGCGCATCACCACGCGCAGCGGGCGCAGCGCGCGGGTCGCGTCGGCGAACGCCTTGTCGTACAGGTCCGCGGCGAAGTGCCGCCGGGCGCTCTCGTGGTGCTTCACCGCGTTCTCGAACAGCTTGTCGGCACCGGGGATGGTCACGCCCATCTCCGCGAGCTTCGTGTGAACCGCGAGTACCTTGTCGTGCTCCTCCGAGGCGAGGTCCATCGCCCACCGCGCCGCGGACCGACCGTACTTGCGGGCGTAGTCCTGCCACCACACGACCAGCCCGTTCTGGGTCCGGTCGCTGGTGAACACGACCGGGGTGACGAGATCGAATTCCGGGATCGTGAGTTCCGTTCCACCGGGCCTTTTCACAGTGTTGCTGGCCAGCGATTCGATCCCGGCCGGACTGATGCGCCACGGCTCGGCCCCGTCCTCCACCAGCGGCACGGTGACCACGAGCGCGTTCAGGGCGCCCTGTTCCGGCACGTACTGCCCGCCCTTGCCGAGCCAGATGGGCAAGAGCACCGCGCCCTTGGCGGTTCGGATGAGCGCGGCCTTCACGCTCGGGTGGTTGGTGTCGAGCCACTGGGCGCGGTCGCGGCGCGTGGCCATGAGTACCGGGGCGAGCATTTCGAGTTCGGCGTTCAGGATCGCCATGCCTTGCAGGCGGTCACGCCCGTGATGGCTATCGGCGAGGAACTGGTCGGACCAGAACCCCAGCCCGCGGCACCCGCACGCAATACTCAGGTACGCCAGTAGCCGCACCTGTTCCGGGTGTGGGCCGATCGGGTCGGTAAACGCGGCGCCCGGCTTGTGGTTCAGCACGTTCGCCAGATACCAGTCCGGTAAGTGATTTTGCACCCACGTCCAGAACACCGCACGGCCCGACGAGAGCGCGTGGCGCTGGTCGAGCCAGTCGCGGTACTGCACCAGTTCGAGCGAGGTGAACAGCGGCCAGCGGTGCGCGCCGACGAGGTCGAGGAACGTCGAGTACGCCTGGAACCCGTCCCACACATCGGCCCCGAACGGGCGCTTGGAATCGAGGTCGCGGATGAAGCTGCGGGTGCGGTCCACCGCGGCGTCCTGCTCGGCGGTGCGGCCCCCGCCGAGATCCCAGAACAGCACGTCGGAGCCGGAAAACTTGCGGTGATACGCCAAAAGTGCGTCGCGGGTGGCCTTCACCGCGCCCGGGTCGGTGACGGTCGGCGGCGGGGCCAGCGGCGCGGCCGGGACGATCAGCCAGCCCTCGCGGTTGGCCTCGTCGAGCACGTCCTGCGGCACGTCGGCCGGGACGTACAGCGCGTCGAACCCGGCCTGGCGCAGGACGTGCAAGGGCGCGCCGGTGTGGCGCACGGCGCGGAAGAAGAACGGCTGGCCGTCCACGTGGAGTTGCCCGGGCTTCATCTCGACCGCGCGCCCGCGCGGCCCGCTCCCGGGTGGGCCGCGCTTCACCGGCACGCCCGGCGCCCCGCCGGCCCCTTCGGGCGGTTTGATCGGGCCGATGTCGAGATCGTCGATCCAAATGTCAGCCGTACCCGGGCCGGTGTACAGGTTCAGCACGAGCCGATCGACGTAGGCCCCGGTGCTGTTCACCGCGCGGCCGATCTTCGTCTGGAGAACGGGAAGGAGCTTGCCGACCAACCCCGGCACGTCGTTGAGCTTGAGCGGGTGCCACCCCCTCTTATCGGCCGGGTACGTATCGCCGACGACGAGCGCGGTGAGCGGCGCCTCCGGCCGCGCCGGGTCCGGTTCCTTCGGAAAAACGACGCGGGCGCGGAGCTGGACGCCGGGCTTGGTGGCCTTCACCCACACGCTCGCGGAGAGCGCCGCGGTGACCGGGGCCGGCGGGGTGTCGTAGTGGTAGTGGATGAACGCGGAGTCGCCGGCGGCGAGGTCGGCGGTGAGCTTGAAGTGCTCGCTGGTCGGCTGGCTCTTGAACGACTGGTCGGAGATGTCGTGTTCCTTCTCCTCGACCTTGACGTTCGCGTCGCCGCGAACGAGCACGGTGGCTTTGCCGCCGAACCCGTGCCGGTGGATCTGCTCGCCGCGGGCCGGGAACAGTGCAAGCGTGACCCCGATGACGACCAACACGGCGGTTGCGAGCGGGGCGCGTGTCGGCTTGGGCATCGCGGTCAGGCTCCTTCCGTGGAGTGCGGCGTTTCGGCTATACCCGGCCCCCGCGCGCGCCGGAAGCCCAACCGCCGGGCCTTCGTGTTTCAAACCGGATGATTATTCGTTGACGCAAGTCGTTATTTCTCAACGAGACACTCCGGCGGGACTCAACACAGTTCGAAACGCGGCCCGGCCCGGCGCTACACCCAATTCGGCGCGAAAATTCCTTGACGCGCCCGCGGCGGACGCTATCTCTGCTGCCCTTCACGGGTCATCAGTTTTGCGAGGCACCCGGACAACCCGGTAACTTGGGGGGACTGCGATGAAGTGGTTCGTCTGTGGCGTCGCGGCCGTGGCGCTTTTGGCCGCGGTGCCCGCGCAGGCCGGCGACGTGGAGTTCAAGCCGATCGACACCAAGAAGCTCATCGTCCAGCCGAGCAAGACCGCGGCCAACCTCGCCGCCGGCACGATCAACCTCGTCGGCCAGCAGACCGCCGGGTCGGTCGAGAGCAACGGTTACGTGAAGACCATCAACAACCTGTTCAGTATCAAGCGGATCATCCCGACGACGCAGGCCGGGCCCAGCCCGCTGCCGTCGCCCAACATGTACCGCTCGACGCAGTACAAGAACTACAACACGCCGGTCATGCCCACGGTCCAACTGCGCCGCTAACCCGCTTCGCGGGAAATCCGAAATTCCAAAGACGAAATCCGAAACAGGACCGAGTGCCTTGTTTCGGATTTCGTCTTTGGAATTTCGTGCTTACGGCCGCAGTTCGGCTTGTGCCCGCTGCGCGGCCTCCACGATCCTCGATTCCCAGTCCGGGTCGTCCGGGTGGAACGGGAACGTCACCCCGCGAGAGCTGTTCACGATCGCGCCCAAGCCGTCGGGGCGGTACGCGACCCTCACGTCGTCTGCGGTGCCGCCCTGCGCGCCGTACCCCGGAACCAGGAACCACACGTCGGGCATCGCGGTGCGCAGTTCGGCCAGTTCCCGCGGGTGCGTCGCCCCGACCACCGCGCCCACGTCGCCCAAACCACATGCGCCGATTGTACTTGCGTTCCACTTCACCACTTCGTCCGCGACGTGCCGGTAGAGCGGTTTGCCGTCGCACATGAGGTCTTGAAACAGCCCCGCGCCGGGGTTGCTCGTCCGCACCAACACGAACACCCCGCGATCCGCCTTCTTCGCGGCGCTCAGGAACGGCTCGACTGCGTCGCGGCCCAGGTAGGGGTTGATGGTGAGCGCGTCGGCGTTCCACACGGGACCGAACGCGGCGTCGGCGTAGGCAGTTGCGGTCGAGGCAATATCACCGCGCTTCGCGTCGAGGATCGTGACGAAGCCGAGTTCTTTTGCGTGCCGAAGAATATCGCCCTGAACTTCCATCCCATCTGGGCCGAGCAACTCGAAAAACGCCGATTGCGGCTTCACCACGCCCGCGAACGGTGCGACCAGTTCGAGGACGTACCAGCAGAACGCGCGAACCGCGTCAGCATCGGTGCGGTTTCGTAACGTCTTCGGCAGCGATTCGATGCGCGGGTCGAGGCCGACGCACAGCGGGCCTTTCGCGCGGACGGCTTCGGCGAGACGGTCGGAGAAGGAGGGCATGGGGTGTCCCGCGCCTAAGAATTCGCGCACTGCGAACACGCGGGCCGCTCGCCCAGGAAAGTTCGCACCGCGGCGTTGAACGCCTCGGGTTGCTCGACGTTCGACAGGTGCCCGGCGCCCGGGATATGAACCAGTTTGCTCCCACGAATCTGCGCCGACAGGTTCGCCGCGGCCAGGGGCGGCGTCACCCCGTCGTGTTCGCCGACGATAACGAGTGTCGGGACCGCGATCGCTTTCAGCCCGGGGTTGGCGTCCGGGCGGTCGCGGAGCGCCGCCAGTGCCGCGGTCACGCTCGCGGGGGCTTGCTTCGCGGCGATCTCCTTCAGCCGTGTCACGAGTTCGGGCTGCTCGGCCCGGGCCGCGTCGCTCAGCAACTTCGGTAGCATCGTCTCGAACAGCGCGGCACTGCCCTTTTCGTTCACCAGGGCAATCGACTTGTCGCGGTTGGCCTTCGCGGTGCTGTCGTCCACCCCGGCGCGGGTGTCGGCCAGAATCAGCCCCGCGAGCCGCTGCGGGTGCTTGCGGGCCAGTGCCAGCGCGATGTAGCCGCCCATCGACAGCCCGCACACGACCGCTTTGGGAACGGCGAGGGCCGCGAGGAACTCCGCGACCACGTCCGCGACACCCTCAACGCTAAAGGGCGCCGCCGGCGATTCGCCGAACCCCGGCAGGTCGGGCGCGATGACCCGCGCAACATCTTTTAGTGCATCGAGTTGCGGCTGCCACACCCCGCGATCGAGCGGGAACGCGTGCAGCAGGAGGAGCGGTGGGCCGCTCCCGGCCTCGTCGTATCCGATCGTCAGGGCGCTCGGCAGCTTACAAAGGGACATGAATCAACTCCACTGTAGGCGAAACGCTCGGCGGGCTCACGGATCCCGCTGTGCGAAGCACAGTGGGGGTGAACTGGCGCCGTCGCCTACCTACGGCGCTTCTTGTGCTTCGGGGATCGCCCGTAACTGGGCGCACCGTCGCTGTCATCTTCCGCTTTCGGCCCGGAACCGGCCAGACGCAGATCGAGCATTCGGCGCTGCAAATCGACGCGGGCGACCTCCACCCGCACGCGGTCGCCCAGGCGGAACCGCCGCTTCGTGCGGCGCCCTTCGAGCGTGTGCGCCCCCTCGTCGAACCAGTAATAATCGTCCACCAGTGACGAGATGTGAACCAGCCCCTCGGCCGGGAACCGCTCGGCCTGGGCGAAGAACCCGTAGTCCGCGACCCCGGTAATCACCGCGTCGAGTTGCTCGCCGAGCCGCTGGCTCAGGTATGCCAGGAGCCGCACCTTGACGAGTTCGCGCTCCGCGGTCTCGGCCCGGCGCTCCATCTTCGAGCAGTGTTCGCCCAGCGCGACCAGTTCCTCGGTGTTGGCGCTCGCGGAGCCGGTCTTGATCCACTTGTCGAGCAACCGGTGAACCTGCAGGTCCGGGTAGCGCCGAATGGGCGATGTGAAGTGGCAGTAGTGCTGCATCGCCAGCGCGTAGTGCTCGTCCTGGATGGGCGAATACGCCGCCTGCTTCAGACTCCGTAACAGTGCGAAGTGAACCGCGGCGCGCTCGGGCTTGTCGGCCGTTGCGCTCAGCACGCGCTGAAGCTCGAAGCGGTCCTGGGCGCGTTTCATGCGGTGCCCGAGCAGGTCGGCGAACTGGGCGAACGCTTCGAGTTTCTCCTCGTTGGGTGCCGGGTGAACGCGGCGCAGGAACGGGACTTCGTGCCGGGTGAAGTGTTCCGCGACGGCCTCGTTGGCCGCGAGCATGAACTCCTCGATGATCTGGTGCGACAGGTTGTGTTCGGCGAAGTGCGCCCCGCTGACGCGCCCGTCGGCGTCGTATTCGAGCACCGCTTCGGGCATGGTGAGTTCCAGCGCTCCGCGCTTGAACCGCTTCTTGCGAAGAAGTAGCGCCAGGTCACGCATCCGGCGGAGCATGGGGAGCAATTCTTGGCGAACCCCGACCACAAGGTCGGGGGTGTTCGGTGCGGTCGTGTTCGGTGTGTGGGCGTTCGGTGTGTGTGTGTTCGGTGCGGTCGTGTTTTCGGCGTCGCTCGCACTTGCCCCACCCCCGACCTTGCGGTCGGGGTTCGCCAGTTCCTCCAACAGCCCCTGCACCTCGTCGTAGGTGAATCGCTTGCGGTTCTTGATCGCCCCGTTCGCAAACCGGACGTGTCCCTTCTGGAGCGCCGGCGTGAACTCGATCTGCACGGTCTTCACGTGGCGAACCTTGCCCTCTTGCAGCGATGCGAGGCCGTTGGAAATCACCTCCGGGAACATCGGAATGACCTTCTGCGGTAGATACACGCTCGTCGCGCGTTTGCGCGCTTCGGTATCGAGCGCTCCGCCGGGCTTTACGAACGCACTTACGTCCGCGATGTGAACCGTCAGCACCCAGTGCTTCGTTTTGGGGTCGATCGTGACGCTCACCGCGTCGTCGAAGTCCTTCGCGTCCGGCGGGTCGATCGTGACGACCAGTTCGTTCGTGAAGTCTTCGCGGCCGTGAAGATCGGTCTCGGAGAACTGGCCGGCGACCTGCCGGGCCTCGGCCAGTGCCGATTCCGGGAACGCCTCCGGCAGCCCGAACGCGCGGATCACCGAGAGCGTATCGACGCCCGGCTTGCCGTGCGGGCCGAGCACCTCCGTGATGACGCCCTCGCCGCGCTCGTCGGGCGTCGGGAACCGCAGCATCTCGATCACGACCTTGTCTTGCGGCTTCACGCCCTTCGCGCCGGCGTCGCCGACCGCGATGCTGTGTGTGAAGGCGTTGCCGTCGATGCGCACGAGCGCCTCGCGGTCGCGCTCGAAGTACGTGCCGACGAAGGTTCGCGTCGCGCGCTCCAGGACGCGGACGATTTCGCCGGCGGCGTCCTTGATGTTGGTCGCCTCGCGCGTAATTCGCACCATCACCTCGTCGCCGGTGGCCGCGTCGAGCGACTTGTCCTCGCGGATGAACACTTCCGGTTTGAACGTGCCGTCCACTGCGTGCGGGCGGACGAACCCGTGCCCGGAAGCCGCCCGACGGTAGATACCGGTAAGCGTCCCGTGCGGGTCGGCGGCGCGGAGGGTGTTGTTGCGACCCAGCGCGAGCCGCCCGGTGCGGACCAGCTCACGCACCGTCTTGCGGAACTCCGGGTACGCGGCGTCATCGAGGTTCAGCCGCTTGAAGAGCGGCTTGGCCTTCAGCGGCGTGTAGCTCTGCGCGGTGACTGCGTGCAGGATTTTCGACAGGATGTCTGGCATATGAGATGTTGTTGGTGCGATGCGCTTGTGATCGGTCTTTACTGAGAGGCTTCGATCGCTCTCTCCAAACTGGAGTTGATGAGCATCCGATTCACGTCATCAGGATTCAGTGTGAGCGCGTGACGCAAATCCGCGATGGCATCATTCTGCATTCCTAATTCCAATCGGAGGTCACCGCGAGAGAGGAAGTACGACACACATCCTGAGTCGAGTTGAATCGCTCTTGTGTACGCAGCGACAGCCGATTCGAGTTGATCTTTCGCCACGATGATAGGTGGGTACGCAGGGTGATTCGGCATATTGGGAGCAATCTCGGCGAGTCTCTTATGCGCCCTGCCGAGAGCAGACCAGTAATGAGCCGCCTCGGGATCGAGTTCCACCGCCCGTTCAAACGATTCGACAGCTTCACCGTATCGCTTCAGACCGATCTGCGATTCACCCAAGCAAAAATGCGTGAGTGCGTCGTCGGGAACGAGGCGCACGGCCTCTTGCGCGTGTTCCAGGGCGAGTCTCAGCGGACCTATCATCAAGTAACACAAGCAGCAGGCTCGATGCGCGTTGACGTTGTCCGGTTCGAACTCAAGCACCTTCTTGAAGTCATCAACCGCCGCGTCGTCTCTCCCCAACGGAAAGGTGAGTGCGTAACCGCGATGCAGATAGTAAGCCGGTATTGTGGGGTCGAGTTCGATCGCCCTCGTGTAGTCTGCAACTGCCTCTTCGTCTCGATCGCACATGTCAAGCGCGCGACCTCGCGAGAAATACAGGCGGGCGTTTGGGGACGGACTCGTCTGAATCGTCTCTGTCAGCAAGTCAATCGCTTCCTGATACTGGTCCGCAGCGCGCAGCTCTTTGGCTTTAGCGAGTACCGCATCAAGTTCGGCATCGGCCATGACGAATGTCCGCTTAATCGTACCCGCCGCCGGTTTCGCCGTAGAGGTCGCCCTGCGGGCCGCCCTTGTAGATGCGGCGGCCCAGGTTGCGGTCGTACGGCGTCCACGCGGTCGGGTTGTTACGGTCGTCCTTCAGTTCGCGAAGCACCATGTGCATCCGCGTGTCCATCGAGTCGATCAGGTGCAGCAGCATCGCCTCCGGGGTCATCGGCACTTTCGGGCTGCCGTAATTCAGTTCCCCGTGGTGACTCAGGATCATGTGCTGCAACCGGAGCGTCAGTTCGCGCGGAAACGACTCGCCGGTCAGGTCCGGTACCTTCGCCGCGGTTTCGGCCAGCATCGCCACCGCGATCGGGATGTGTCCGACGAGTTGGCCCTCGTCGGAGTAACCGAAGGCCCGGCCGTAGGTCAGTTCGCGGGTCTTCCCCGCGTCGTGCAAAAACACGCCCATCAGCAACAGGTCGCGGTCCACGCCGGGGTAGAGTGGGAGCAGCTTGTCCGCCGCGTCCATCATGGAGACGACGTGTTCGAGCAACCCGCCGACGTAGGCGTGGTGCATCTTCACGCCGGCGGGGCAACTGGTGTACGCGCGCATGAATGCGTCGTCCATCAGGAAGCACTCCGCCAGCGCCCGCAGGTGCGGGTTGCCGAGCCTCAGCAGGTAGTTCCGCAGGCGGTCGGTCAGTTTCGGGATGCTCTGCTCGGTCTGTGGCAGAAAATCGGCGAAATCGACCTTCTGCGGTTCCGCCCGCTCGATCTGCGTGAGGATGACCTGTAGCGCGCCCTGGAACAGTTGCACCTTGCCGGTGGCGTGGAGGAAGTCGCCGGGGTCGAACCCGCGCGCGACGTGATCGCCGGCGTTCCACATCCGGCCCTGAATCCCGCCGGTGCGGTCCCTCAACTCAATAAGGAGGTACGGATTGCCGTTGCGGTTCGCGCGGAGCTGCTTGTCGGTGACCAGATACACGTCGTCGAGATCGGTTCCGTCGCGGAGCTGATCGACGAATTGGCGGGCCATGAGACAGCCTTGTCGGAGGAAGAAGACAAAAAGAAGCCGCACGATAAACGCAGAGAAAACACGATTCAGACAGGAAGAGATTGGAATTCAAACTCGTTTTATTGCCTTTATCGTGTCTTTTTCTGCGTTTATCGTGCGGCTTCTTTTTTGTCTTCTGACTTTTGGGTTGGCAGTCGGACCTGACACCCGCCGTCGTCGCACGGGACCAGATCGTAGCGGTGTTTGGCGATCCACAAATACACCTTGTTGCCCAGCCACGGCACGCCGGGGAAGTACAGGAGCGGGGCCAGCGGCAAGAGCACCGGGATGCGCCAGGCCATCCACCGGAACGCCCGATACCCCGCGAAGGCGCGCTTGCGGTCCGGTGTGACGACGTGCATTTCCGCCAGCAGTGCCTTCAGCGTCAGCGCAACGGCCGAGGGCGGCCAGCGGTCGGTGTCGCGACAATCCTGGTAGTGCAGGCGCTTGAACCAGTCGAGTCGCTTCAAAATGCGGACCGCCCGCTGGCACAGCGGGCACATCCCGTCGTACAGCACGACACCCTTGCCCTTTGCGGGGTCGGTCTTGGTTTCGGCGAGCGGCGCGGCATCAGCCCGCCGGTCTTCAGCAACGCTCATGACGGCCTCCACGGGTATTCTACCGCAGATACCGCTCCCGCGGGCGAAATCCAACACGCTACAATGGGGGAGCGAAGAACCTAACCCCCCAACCCCCTTCCCTAAGAAGGAAGGGGGAGAAAGAGAACGGCCTTCGGCCGTTCTCGCCGCGTCTCCTGTCGTCTGTTCGGCTCCCCCTTCCTTTCCAGGGAAGGGGGTTGGGGGGTTAGGTTCTTCTGGAGGCTTTCATGAGCGCCATCCCCTCTCCCCGGCCGGTCACTGTTCCCGAATTTCGCGCCGCGAAGGCGAAGGGAACGAAACTCGCCGTCGTCACGGCCTACGACTACACGTCCGCACGGTTGTGCGACGAGGCCGGGGCCGACGCGCTGTTGGTGGGCGATTCGGTCGGGATGGTCGTCCAGGGCCACCCGACATCGCTTCCGGTCACGCTGGAGGAGATGATTTATCACACCCGCTGCGTGATGCGCGGGGCGCGGCGGGCGCTGGTCGTAACGGATCTGCCGTTCCTGACGTACCAGGTCAGCCCGCGGCAGGCGGTGAAGAACGCCGGGCGCCTCATCAAGGAGGCCGGGGCGCACGCGGTGAAACTGGAGGGCGGCGTACGGATGCGCGCGGCCCTGCGGGCGTGCGTCGATGCGGGCATCCCGGTGATGGGCCACGTCGGGCTAACGCCGCAAGCGGTCCACCAATTCGGCGGCTTCAAGGTGCAGCGCGACGCGGAGGCACTGCTCGCCGACATCGCCGCGGTGGAAGACGCCGGCGCGTTCGCGGTGGTGGTGGAGAGCGTCCCCGCGGACCTCGGCGCCAAACTCACGAGTGCCGTGAGCATCCCGACGATCGGCATCGGCGCGGGCGCGGGGTGCGACGGTCAGGTGCTGGTGTTCCACGACCTGTTGGGGCTGTTCCCGGACTTCAAGCCGAAGTTCGCCAAGCGCTACGCCGATCTCGGCACCGCTACGAAGGCGGCCGTGGAGTCGTACTGCCGCGAAGTGCGGGACGGCACCTTCCCGGCCGCAGAGCACACCTTCCGGTGAGGTGAGCCGTGATTGTGCTAACAACCAAACAGCAGCGACTCGAACAGGTTGCCTTTACAACCAATGGGCGACTTCTTGCTAGCGGAGGTTGTGGAACCTCGCTGAACTCAACAAGCCCCAAGAATACGAGTGTGGGTTCGATTGGGGAGCCGCGATCGACTCGACGGGACAGTTTCTTATTGCCCTCAATCACTCGCGGGGAATTCATGTTCACGATATTGCGACTGGGAAGCGCTTTTCGTTGCCTCTGACAAGTCTCCATGCTCGCGTCATCGCTTCACCCACGAGTTCGTTGTTTGTCATCCACGCAGCATTTGAGGGTCACCTGTCCGGGTGGCAACTCACAGAATCTGGAGACGCGACCCAACTCTGGTCGGTGGTGCCTCAACCGGGGAGCGTTGGAAGCGGTCCGGCTTTCGCACCTGATGGCTCTTGGTTCGTTCAATACGGAGTGTGGTCGCACGAATCGGAGCCGTTCCGGCTCATCATCCGCAGCCCTAACAGTGGCGGAGCCATCCGAACACAACGCGTTCCAGAGCCGGCATCCACTGCGCCCTGTGTCTCACCGCAGGGACAGTTGATTGCTTACGGATCGGATCGGCGAGTCGTGATTACCTCATCGGAGGGAGACGCCGACCGTGTTCGAGTTGTGGAGAACGACAACAAGAAGCACTTCACCGGGATCGCCTTCCACCCCTCGGGCCGCTACCTCGCGGCGACCAGCAACGACGCGACCGTGAAGCTCTACGACACGACGACCTGGGAAGTCGCGCGCACCTTCACCTGGGAGATCGGGCGGATGCGGTCGATCGCGTTCAGCCCCGACGGCACCCTCGCGGCAGCCGGGAGCGATACCGGTAAGGTCGTCGTGTGGGACGTGGACCTGTGAAGCCGACCCCGGGTCACTTCCACCCGTTCGCGCTGTGTTGCATCAGGCGCGCGGCGAGGTCGGCGAACAGCCCGCCCGACTCCTCCGCGGGCTTCGCGTCCGGTTGCGCCTCCTCGTAGCCGAGTTCGCGCCAGAAGCACTTCAGCGCCACCTGCGCGCACCGCTCCTGGAACTGCGCCGGGGTTTCCGGCAGGTCCGGGAATTTGTCGATGAAGTCGAGCATGTCCAGGTGCGCCGACTCGTAGGCGCCGAGAATCTTCTGGGCCATCCGCTTCTTGTCGGCCGGCTCCATGTACGTCAGTTCGACCGCCTTGTCGATCCGCCCGGGGCGAGTGCTGATGAACTCCGTCTGCCCGTCGGGCAACTGGCGCGGAAGGCCCAGCGCCGGGTCGATCTTGCCCAGGTCGTTGGTCGTGATGACAGTGAAGATCCCGTCGGCGCGCTCCACGCCGTCGAGGCAGTTCAAGAGGCAGTCGAAGGTGAGCGGTGGCCCGAGCGGGTTGCGGCCCTTGTCGTTGTTGTCGCCGTCCTTCTTCTCCGGCACCATCATCGTAAACATACTGTGGCGGCGGACGACGTTCTCGCGCCCGTGGAACACGTTGTCGATGTCCTCGATGAGCGCGATGCAGGGCGTGTTCGTCTGCATCTCGGTCCACGACTTGATGAGGTCGTGGTTGCTCATCTCCGCGAGGTTGTAGACGTAAATCGGCATGTTCAGGTCTTCGGCGAACGCGCGGGCCAGCGCGGTCTTCCCGGTGCCCGGCGGGCCGTAGAGGAGCCACCCGCGCTTCCACGGGATGCCCTTCTCCAGATACCACTCCTTACTCTTCCGCCACAGTTCGATCTCGTTGATGAGGTTCTTCACCCGCTGCGGGAAGATGAGGTTGTCGAGCGCCTTGCCGTCGTTCGTCCGGGCCTTGCCGAGTTGCTCCGGCGTGTGCGCGAGCAACCGGTAGTTCCCCTGTTGATACCACGCCAGCCCGTCGCTGCCGCCGTTCCAGCCGTTCTCGCCTTCGCCGCGCGGCGGAACGTGGTGGATGCAGAACCGGTTCTTGGTCGCGGTCTGCTGGTCCTCGACCGCCCAGGAGATGTTGTTCCGCGCCATGCAGGCGTCGCGCATGAGCTGTTCCATGTCCAGCGTGCCGCGAACGAAGATGAGCGTGGAGAGGATCTTCATCCCGCTGGAACCGGAGGACTCGTTGTTCCCCTTGCCGCTGGCGGCCTTGTTTTCCACCTGATTGGTGAACAAAAACGGGAACCAGCCGTTCCAGAGGATGAGCGTTCGGTTGCCGAACACTTCGTAGGGAATGAGGCCGTAACGGCCGTCGCGCTGGTACTCCCAGCTCGCGCCGTACATCTTGTCGTAGTTGCGGGAGCGCTTGAACTTGGCGATGAGGAACGCGACGAGCGCCTCGTGGCCGGAGTCGGTGGGGATCTCGACCCGCTGGACGAACAGCCCCAGCAGGCGCCACGCGAACCCCTTCAGTTTGCCCCACATGCTCGCCACCAGGCCGAGCGCAGCGCCCCCCGCGAGCAGTCCGAACGCCGTATCTTGCACCGGTTGCTTCCCCTGTTGCCGTCGAAACGTGCGATGGAACCTCATGCCCAACACAGACACGCGCGCGAACGAAGGAGGTTCGCGCGCCGCCTATCAGGCACGATGCGGGAGAACGGAAAATATTCCGCGGATTTGGCAGAGCGGGTGGCTGATGGGTAGCGAGATGTGGTGCGGTTGAAACCCGGCCGGCTGACGCCGGCGGTTCGACGAATGATTGGTCGAACCGCCGGCGTCAGCCGGCCGGGTGAGCTAGGTCAGCACGAAATCACTTCTCCAGCAACTTCTTCACTTCCTCTTCGAGCGAGGCGACGTGCGCGTTGCGGTTGGTGATCTTGCCGTCCTTGCCCGCGACCAGCACGTGCGGCGGGGCCATGATCCCGTAGGCCGCGGCCAGCGGGCTGGCGTCCAGGCCACCCTTCTCGTACAGGTGCGTGCCCGGCAGCCCGACCCGCGCCGCCGTTTCGCTCGCCAGCTTCGGGTCGTGGTCCAGACCCACGGTCACGATCGTCAGCCCCTTCGGGCCGTGGGCCTTCACGAGCGCGTCCAGCTTCTTCGCGTCCTCGGTCAACGACTGGCTCCAGCTCGCCCAGTAGTACACGATCACGACCTTGTCCTTCTGAGCGGCGCTAAAGGATTGGCCGTTGGCGAGCTGCGGGCCGGTCAGCTCCAGCGGCTTGCCCTCGCAGTCGAGCCGCTTCAGCGCCCCGGCGGCCTTCGCCGCGTGGACGTGCGTGCCGAAGTTCTTCACGAGGTGGTCGTACCACTGCTTCGCCTTCGCCTCGTTCGCCTTCACCTCGGCCATGTCCTTGCCGCCGGACAGCTCGTAGGCCATCGCCAGCCGCAGCGCCGCCTCCGGGGCGTCGGCGCTCTGGCCGAACGTCTTCATGTAGTCTTCCAGCCCGGTCCGCCACTTCTCCTGGAGCGCGGTGAAATCCTTGTCGTCCTTGGCGTTCACCATCGCGACGCTGTTCTCTGCGGTCAGGAGGCGGTACGCGGCGTATGCGGCAACCGCCGGGTTGTTGCTGTCGGCCCGCATTGCCGCTTCCTTCCACTGCTGGATGCGGACGAGGTGGCCGTTGCCCGGCTTGCCGCCCTCGGCGGCGGCGGCGTGGGCGTCGATCAGCATCTTCACCCACGATTCCTTCGCGGTCGCGCGAGTAACGATGTCTTCGAGTACCTTGGCCCGCTCGGCGTTGAACGCGGCCATCGCCTCGATCGTCGGGTTCGCCGGCGCCCGTTTGTCGAGGTCGTTGAGCTTCGTGACCAGTTCCTGAATGGCCGGCTCGACAATATCAGGACCGCCCGCGGTCGCGCCGCCGGCGCCGGCCGCCGGGCCGTCGATCACCTTCCACGAGCGGCCGATCTGCACCAACTCGCCGGTTTGCAGGAAGTGGTTCTTCCCGCTGTCCTCGACGAGGATCGTGCCGCCCTTGTACGCGGTGTAGTCCTCGCGGCCCTCGAACGAATCGGCCGGGCGCGTGTTCGGGACCCCGAACTCCGCGTGGACCCACTTCGCCTTGTCGGTCAGCTTCAGCGCGTCGGCGGCGTCGGTGAGGCGCTTCGCGGCGGTCGCGGCGCGGGCCTTCAGCCGGTCCAGTTCGGCCACCGGTAGCCCCAGCGCCTTGAGCTGGTCCTCCTTGACCATGAGCGCCTCCAGCCGTTTCGCGTCGCGCGCGATCACGGCCTTCAGGATCTCCTGACTCACCTCTTCCGGCGAAATGACCACCCACTCGTCGATGGCGCCGTCGCGGTTGCGGTCGAGGCCCCACTTGGTGCCGTTGGGGCCGAGCCAGCGGAACTGGTACGGCTCGCCGGCCTGCGGCGGGTACACCTCGCGGTACGATTCGACGCCGTCGGTGTAGTAGGAGATGATGTTGAAGTTCTTGTTGTCGTAGCTGACGAACTGGCGCACCGGCTTGCCGTCGCCGTCGGTGACCAGATACCCCGGCACCTTCGGGTTGGGCAGCGCAGTGACTTTACACCGCGGCACCTGGTCGGGGGTCGGCGTGTTGACGGTCGCGGCCACGCCCGGTTGCCGCGGGGTCTGCTTCACAGCCCAGTCTGCCGTCACGGCCGTAGGCTGCGCGCGGCCGCCGGCGGCGAACCCGGCCACCAGCGCGAGCACGGCGAGCGTCCGCACGGTCACCTGCGAAGTCGTCATCCCTGACTCCTGTGAAGATGGGTCGCGCTCGTCGGCGCAACCGGCACAACTGATTTCGGCAGACCGGGCGGTGCGGGTTGACACTTGAGGGAAAAGTGCGGCGACGCGGGAAATTGTGAGACGCGAGCGGGTGACGGACCGATCGCGGTGAGGGGTTGCCAGTTGGCCGTCTTGGGTTCAAGGCGGCCAACTGGCCGCCTTGAGAAAAGTGCGATTTTCTAGGCTTTTTTGAGCAAGGCGGCCAAGGCGGCCAACTCGGCCACGTGTCACCCTCCCCGCTCATTTAACTGTGTGTTTGTATGTATTCGGTCTTTGCGCCGACGACCCGACCGCGCCCGCGAAGGGGCTACAAGACGTGCCGCACGCCGGCGGCGGCTTCCAGCCCGGCGGGCAGCTCACCCTTTTTTTTGGCCTTCTCGAAGTCGGCGATGTACTTCTCCAGGTCCCGCTGGCTGCGGTGCAGCCCGAGCGACCCCATCCGGTCGATGAACAACGTGCCCTGGAGGTGGTCGATCTCGTGCTGCCACAGGCGGGCTTCGAGGTCGCTGCACTCGCGCGTCTGGAGCTGGCTGTTCAGGTCGTAATACTGTACCACCACGGTTTTGTGCCGGCGGACGTTCTGGTACAGCCCGGGGAAGCTGAGGCACCCCTCGCGGTCGGCGACCATCCCGCCTCTGGCCTCCACGATGACCGGGTTGATCGCGACCACTTGCAACTCCGTGCGGTTCGGGTCGCTCTCGACGTTCAGCACGATCATCTGATAATCGAGCGTGACCTGCGGGGCCGCGAGGCCCAGCCCGTCGTGCTTGTACATCAGTTCGAGCATCTCGGCGGCGGCCTTCTGCACGTCTGCGTCGATGGCGGTGAGCGGCCGGGCCTTCACCCGGAGGGCGGGGTGCGGGTAGTTCACGATCTTCATGGGTTACGAAACGCTCGGTGGCACTGGGCGGAACGGCGCATGAGGGACCACAGGGAATTATAGCAGGTGGAGCGAAATCATGGCGAACGGGACCGCGCGCCGCGACAATGGGAGTATGACTCCCTCCCGCCGTGCGTTTCTGGCGTCCGTTGTCGCGCTCACAGGGGGCGTACGCTCCCCGCTCCGGGCGGCCGACGACCTCGCGCCGTTCGACAACCTGCTCGCCAAACTCCTCGTCGATCACAAGCTGCCCGGCGCCGCGGTCGCGGTCACGCGCGGCGGGAAACTCGTCTACAGCCGCGGGTTCGGCTACGCGGACGCGGAAACGAGGCGCCTCATGAAGCCGGACGCGCTCTTCCGCGTGGCGAGCATTTCCAAGCCGATTACGGCCGTCGCGGTGATGCTGCTGGTTGACCGTGGAAAGGTGAAACTCGACGCCCCGGTGATGAGCTACCTGAAACTCAGGCCCGCCGGCGCGGAGTTCGACCCGCGGTGGGAGAAGGTGACCGTGCGGCAGTGCCTCCAGCACACCGGCGGCTGGGACCGCGACGCGAAGGGCGGGTTCGACCCGATTGGCACCCCGGGGCGCATCACCCGGGCGCTGGAACTGGTCGGGCCGCCGGCGCCGGACGACGTGGTGCGGTACATGATGGGCCGCCCGCTCGACTTCGACCCCGGTTTGCGGTACGCGTACTCGAACCTTGGCTATCTCGTGCTCGGGCGCATCATCGAGACCGTTACCGGTCAGCGGTACGAGCCGTGGGTGCTCCTGAACGTACTTGGTCCCTGTGCCGCCGGCGGGATGCTGCTGGCGCGGGCGCTTCCCGAGAAGCGCCCGGCCGCGGAGGTGCGGTATCACGACTCGCGGCCCCGCACGGGCGAGTGCCTGTACCCGCCGCGCGCGGGGCAGAAGGTGCCGGTTCCCGACGGGGCGATGAACATCGAGGCGTTCGAGGCGCACGGCGGGTGGGTGTCGTCGGCCGTCGATCTGGTGCGGTTCGCCTCGGCGCTCGACTCCGACCGCAAATCGCCGCTCCTTTCGGCCGACGCGCTGAAGGAAATGTGGGCGCGCCCGGCGGGCGCCGCGGGGTTCCGTATCACCGGCCAGCCGCGAGCGTCCTACTACGGGTGCGGGTGGAGCGTGCGGCCGGTCGGCGACACCGGCAAGGCGAACGCGTGGCACACCGGACTGATCCCGGGCACCAGTACGCTGCTCGTTCGCCGGCACGACGGGTTGAACTGGGCGGTGCTGTTCAACACCGACGCGAACGAGAAGGGCGAGCAACCGGCGGGCCTGATCGACGGCCCGATGCACACGGCCGCCGACGCGGTGAAGGTGTGGCCGGAGTAGGCGAGCTTTCTTACGGCCGGCGCGGTCGCGTATCGCGCCTTGTTGCCTATCCTGTCTGCATGACTCCCTTCTTGACCGAACTGACCGCGGCGCGAGCCGCACAGGAAGCGTGGGCGCGTGTCAGCGTGCGCGAGCGCTTGCGGCACGTCCGCGCGCTCCGGGCGCTCATTGTGGAGCGCACCGACGACATCTGTGCCGCGATTCACGCCGACATCGCACGGCCCGCGGTCGAGGTGATCGGCACCGAACTCTTGCCCACCACCGCGGCGCTGAAGTTCCTGGAGAAGCGCGCCGCGAAGCTGCTCGCTCCGGCCCGCGTCTCGTGGTGGGATCAGCCGACGTGGCTTGTGGGCTGCCGCGACGCGGTCCACCGGCGCCCGTGGGGCGCGGTCGGCGTCATCGGTACGTGGAACTATCCCGTTTACCTGAACGTGGTGCAGATCGCGCAGGCGCTCGTCGCGGGCAACGCGGTGCTGTGGAAGCCGAGCGAGAACGTCCCGCGCACGGCCGACCTGACGCAATCACTCTTCCGCGACGCCGGCTTTCCGGCCGCGTTGCTTCAAATGCTCCCCGCGACCCGCGAGGCCGGTCCACAATTAGCGGAAACCGACCTTGACTATTTAGTGTTCACCGGTTCAGATAATGTCGGGCGGAAGCTGGCGTCGCGGTTGGGCGAGCGGCTCGTACCTTCGACGCTGGAGTTGTCCGGCTGCGACGCAATGTTCGTATTGGCCGACGCGAACCTGGAACTGGCGGCGCGGGCCGCGTGGTTCGCGCTGTCGCTCAACCGCGGGCAGACGTGCATCGCGGTGCGAAGGATTTTCGTGCAGCGCGAGCGGACAGAGGCGTTCGTTCAGGCGCTCGCGCCACTGGTGCGCGCGGAGCCGCTAGGGTTGGTGCTGGAATCACAGAAGGCGCAGGCGGAACGGCTGATCGAGGAGGCGATGAAGAGGGGAGCGACCGTTTTGGCGAACAACCCCTCCCCCCAGCCCCCTCCCCTGAAGGGAGAGGAGGAGAAAGACCGCGTGCTCGGCGCACCAACGCCTCCTCTTTCTCCCCCTTCCTTCTTAGGGAAGGGGGTCGGGGGGTTAGGTTCTTCACTCTCGCCCACCTTCCTCCTGAACGCCCCCCCCGACGCGGCGCTGTGCCGCGAGGCGTGCTTCGCGCCGCTCGCCAGCGTGATCCCGTTCGACACACTGGCCGACGCGGTGGCGACAGTCAAGCAGTCGCCGTTCGGGCTATCCGCGTCAATCTTCACCGCCGACACCGAGAAGGCGAAGGAGCTGGCGGCGCTGGTTCCGGCGGGGAGCGTGTGCGTCAACGACGTACTCGCGCCGACCGCGCACCCGGCCACGCCGTTCGGCGGGCGCGGCGCCAGCGGGTGGGGCGTCACGCAAGGCGCGGAGGGCTTATTGGCGATGACCGTTCCGCAGGTGGTGACGGTTCACAAGGGCACGTTCCGCCCGCACTTCGACGAGTCCGCCGAACCGGACCCGGCGACGGTCGATGTGCTGCGCGGGCTGATGACGTGGACCCACGCGCGAGGAATGGGCGCGAAGTTGAAGGGGCTGTGGCAGTTGGTGAAAGGTATCAGGAGGAAGAGGTAAATGCCCAAGCCCCCCGACCGCCGTCGTGAGGCTTGGTGCTGTTGCTTTCTGGTTTCTGCCTTTCGTCTACCTGCCTCCTGCTTCCTGTTCACTGCTTCCTGCTTCCTGATTACTGATTACTCGTCGGCGCTCTCCGCCACGATCTTCCGATACATCTCCAGCGCCTGCTGGAACGTCTTCTGGGCCTCGGCGCGCTCGTGGGCCGCGATCCCCGGGCCGCGGACCTTCCACAGTTGCTCGATCACCCCGATGCACCACTGCGCGCTGGCCTTGCTCGCGCGGATCGGCTTACCCGCGACGATCACGTTCACCGGGTTGGTGTGCATCTGCGGGAAGTGCCGCAGCGCGAGCCACGAGCTTTTATCCACCTGCACGTCGAAGCTCACGTCGTGCTCCTTGTCGTCTGCGGGGATGTCCTTCGACGCGACGACCTTTCCGTTCATGACGAGTTCGAGTTTCCGCGAGTCGCCCTTCGGCGCCTGCGCGCCGGGCGCGGTACCGAGCGCCACGTCTTTGGCGAACGCGACCTTCGCCGTGACCTTCACCTTGCCGCCGGCGTCGAGTTTCACCTCGCCGAACCCCGGCGCGGTGCCGTTGACGCCGAACTCCAGCGCGTGCGCGTAGCCGTCGGAAACGTAAGAGCGGCCCTGCTGAATGCCCTTGCACCAGTGGGCGTAGTCGATCATGTCGATCTTCTTGCCGAGCTGCACGTACACGCGGCCCATCCCGACGCGGCTGCCGGCGATGCACGGGAAATCGGTCTCGCCGCTGGCCTTCAGCGGGAACCCGCAGTTCATGATGTGGTACCAGCAGTTCCACTCCGGTACGCGGGCGGTGTCCATCGCCGAAATGAAGTCGCACACACCCATCGCGGTCGTCACGCAGATCTCCTGGGCGCCGATCCCGTTCATTTCCGGGACGTTCAGGTTCGGCAGCGCGTTCGCGGTCCTCTCGATGCTCCTGAGCAGCTCCGCCGCCGTGATTTTGCCGTCCGCGTCGGCGTCGGTCGTGGCGAACGCTTCCGGCAGCGGGAGCGCGCCCTTCTTCACCTCGTCCGCACTGATGGCGCCGTCGGTGTTCGCGTCGAGGGCGGCGAGGAGGCGCTTCGCGCACTCCTTCGGGTTCACACCGAGGCCGTTGGCGGAGTGCGCGTAGCCGGTCACCGCGCCCTGCTCCTTCGCCCATCGCATCAGCGGCGTCGTCCAGGTCGGCCAGCCCTTCGTCTTCGTGCCTTCCGAACCGGGATAGGTCTGGTCGCGCAGATTCAAGAGGCACACGTGGCCGAGCGCCTGTGAGCCGAACCCGCTGACTTCCACGTCGTACTTGAGGATGGTGAACGGCTCGCTCCGCTGCCACGGCGTCGGCTCGAAGAACTTCCGCTGGTAGTCGTAACACGGCCCCCACGTGAGGCAGCACCCGACGTTCATGCCCTCGCCCTTGACGTGCAAAAACATGTCTTCGGGTAGCACACCCTCGGTCGGGTTCGTGTAGTGCGCGCAGCCGGCGGCGTGGATGTGGTGGTCGCCGTTGAAGAACCCGTAGTCCATCGGGTTCACCCACCGGGTCAACTTCACGTTCAGGAAGTTGCCGCGGCGGTCGCCCGGCGGGTGAACGAGGAGTTCCGCGGTCTTCATCGCGTACTCCGGCCCGCGCCCGTACCGCACGGTGAACTTGCCCTGCGGCAAGAGAATGGTGCCGCCGTCGTGTCGGTAGATCTGGCGCTGGAAGAAGAAGTCCGGGGCCAGCCGCTTGGCCTGCGGCGGGTACACGTGTCCGGTCGCGTCGGTGATCTCGAACCGGCCGGTCGTCGGCTTGCCGTCGAAATCGGTAACGCTCACCCGCACCGCGATCGCCGGGCGCACCTCGAACAGCACCGGCGTCTCGCCGCGGAAGCCCAGGTCCTGGTTCCCCTGGCCGATGTCGAACCCGATCGTCGCCTCGCGCTTGCCGCTCTCGGAGGAATAAATCAGAGCGATCGCGTACTCGACCTTCAGCCCGCTGAGAGTGTCAGTCATCGGCGGCTGGCTGAACACCTCCAGCGCGAGGAACCGCTTCACGATCTTCGGGTCGTCGCCGGGTTTCTTGTCGCCGGAGCCGCTGTACACCGGCCCGGCCTGGTCACTCATGATCTTGAGCTGCTTCTTCACGGTGCTGTCGTTCATCACCTTCACGACGACCGGGGTCCACCCGGCCTGCTGGAGCGCGGTGCTACCCGGCCCCTTGGCGACCTTCAGTCGCGCCTCCGGGTTGATGGTGACCGCGAACAGCACGTGTTTATCGAGCAGCTCCTGAACCTTCTTCGCGTCCTTGTCTTCGATCGCCTTGTTCAGGGCCTTCGTGGCGTCTTGCGGGAGCGGGGCGCCGAGCATGTCGAGCGCCTTGAGGACGCGCCCGGCGTTGGCGGCGAGCGGTTGGCCTTCCACGTCGCCGACGACGGGGATGTCGGCGGCGCGCGCCGGCGCCACGGCGGCGACCACAACGAACAGGGAGAGGACGAGGCGGGTCATGGGGTGGGACTCCTACCACGGGGGAAGGGGACACCGCACTTGTACCGCTGATCGGGGTGGGACGCACGCGGAAATTGCGCGGCGTTCGTGGTGACCCGGTTCAGCAAGAAGGAAACAAAGACCCGCCGAAGCGGGTCACGACGAACGAAGGCGTGTCACTTCCGGCTCTTGGGGTGGCGGAACGGCACCCAGCCGCCGTTGTCCTTGCTGCTCGCCACACACTGCGTGATGAACAGCATCCCCTCCACGCCGTCGTAGATGTTCGGGTAGATGGTGTGGGTGGTCTCGAACGACTCGCCGGCGGCGCGCTTCACCATCGCGTCGTAGGCCGTGTTGTAGACGTTGGCGAACGCCTCGAAGAACGCCTCCGGGTGCCCGCTCGGTAGCCGGCTCGATGCGCCCGCCGCGGCGCCCAGGTACGGGCCGCCGGCCCGGGTGTAAATCCGGTGCGGCTCGCCGTTGTGCCGCACGATCAGCTTGTTCGGCTCCTCCTGGTGCCACTCCAGCGCGCCCTTCGTCCCGTCCACCTCGATAAAGAGATCGTTCTCGCGCCCGTGCGAGATCTGGCTGGCGGTCACGGTGCCGAGCGCGCCGTTCTCGTACCGCACCGCGGCGACGCCGTAATCGTCGAGCGCCCGGCCGTGTTCAAAGATCTTCAGGAGGCAGGAGATTTCCTTCGGTTGAAGCCCGGTGATGTACCGACCGAGGTTGTAGGCGTGCGTGCCGATGTCGCCGAAGCACCCGGCCACGCCGCTCTGTTTCGGGTCGGTCCGCCACTTCGCCTGCTTCTGGTCGTCGGCTTCGAGGCGCGTGCGGAGCCAGCCCTGGATGTAGCACGAGCGCACCGCGTTGATCTCGCCCAGCTCGCCGCCGAGGACCATCTCGCGGGCTTGCCGCACGAGCGGGTAGCCGGTGTAGTTGTGCGTCACCGCGAACACCACGCCGCTTTTTTCGACCACCTTCAGCAACTCTTCCGCTTGCGCGAGGTCGAGTGTCAGCGGCTTGTCGCAGATGACGTTGAACCCGGCTTCGGCGAAGGTTTTCGCGATCTCGAAGTGCGTGTGATTGGGCGTCGCGACGCTGACGAAATCGACCTTGTCGCTCCGCTTCGCCTCCTGCTCGGCCATCTCCTTGTACGACCCGTACGCGCGATCCATCGGGATGTCGTAGTCGGCCGCAGACGCCTTTGCCTTGGCGGGATCGGAGGAGAGCGCCCCGGCGACGAGGGCCGCGCGGTTGTCGAGTACCGCGGCGGTGGCGTGAACGCGGCCGATGAACGCGCCCTGCCCGCCGCCGATAAGGCCCATGCGAAGCTTGCGATTGAGTGATCCGTTGGTCGGCACGGTGGAACTCCGGGAAGAGGTTCGCGAACGGGAAACGTGCCTGAGATTCTACACACGCGAAACGCGAGCGGCCGGGTTTACCCCGGCCGGCTTCGTCGCTCCCCTCAGTCGCCGTACTCTTTCGTCTCCAAGCCAGTGGGCACCTTTCCGGCCTTGAACGCTTCGCGGTGATGAGGGTCGCCGAGTTCCATCCGAAAGTACACCCACCCGCCCGGGCGCCGCACCGCCATCAAGCACTCGCCGCTGACGCGCTCCGAGAACTCCCAGGTGATGTGCGCGCCGAGTTCGTTCATCCACCCTTCCAGCTCGGCGTACAGCAGGCCGATCCGATCGCGCCCGCGGAGGCGCCGAACGATCTCGTTGGCGACATCCATGTTGGTCTCCGGCGCGCTGGTCGAGCACTCGAACTTGTAGATCGTTTTCACGCGAGTGAGGTACTCGGTGACCCACTGAGTATTCACAGCAGGCTGGGCGGCCTTCAGCCAATCGCGGAAGACGGCGAGTTCCTCCCACTTTGTGTCGCTGCCCGGAGGTACGAGCCGGCGCTCGAAGTTGAACCACCACCAGTCGTCCTCTCGGACGGTGATTTCCCGCCAATCATCGGGTGTTCCCGCGACCAGTTCGGCCCGCAGATCGTCGCGGAACTCGGCCACGAACTTAATCCACTCACCGGCCGGCGACACGTCGGGCGAAGTCGTCACGAACCACATGTTGTACGGCACGGCATTACTCCAATTACTTCTTCGCCAGTTCGTCACGGAGCTTCGCGAGTTCGGCTTCGGCTGCGAGCCGGGCCGCCCGCTCGGCGTCGCGTTCCTTCAGTAAATCGCCCGGGAGCGGAACCAACTCGCCGCGGAACCAGTACCGCACCCACTTGTTCAGGAGCGCGACTTCGAGTTCCAGTTCCGGGATCGGATACCGCTTGGCCGCGTTCGGGCGAACCGTCGTGTACTTCTTCTCGCCCATGTGAAACAGCGTCATCTCCTCGGCGTCCGGGTAGAAGAGCAGGTAGTACGGCACCTTCAGGTGCTTCTCGTAGTGGATGAAGTTGTCCTCGTAGTCCTTCCGCTCGTTGTGCTTCGACACATACTCCATCACGAGGAACGGCTTCACCGGTTGGAGCGGTGTGTTGAAACTCCCCTTCGCCTTGATCGGCTTGGAGTGGATCACCACGAAGTTGTCCGGCACCACCTGCCCGTTCTTCTTGTTCTTCTGCGGGTACTGCACGAGCAATTCGTTGAAACACTGAATATCCGGGCGAGCCTCGTGGATGATGTCGAAGCTCTCCAGCGTGATCTTACGCTGGTGGGCGTGGTCGGTCGCTTCCATGAAATGCTCCGGCGGCAGTGACGCCAAATACCGCTGCTCGGCTTCGTCGTAGAAGGCTTCCAGTGCTTCCATTACATCCGGTGTCATTGACCTTTCCTCCGGTTCAACTCACCAGCAGTGTACTCACAACGCCTCCACGCGCGGAAGGTCAGTCGGCTCACACCACGCCCTTGTCCTTCAGCGCTTTCACCGCATCGGCGTCGAGGCCGAGCAACTCGTTCAGCACGGCCGCGGTTTGCTCGCCGAGCCGCGGGGGCATCGTCGGGTCGGGCTGTGGGGCGCCGTGCATCACAACGGGGTTGCCCACCAGATCGACTTCGTTACCCGCGGGGTCGCGCACGGTCAGTTTCATCCCGCGGGCGAGCGTTTGCGGGTCGCGGAACACGTCCGCGTAGGTGCGCACCACCGCGTGCGGCACGTTCGCGTCGGAAAGTCGCTTCTCCCAGTCACTGGTGGCGAATTGCTTCATCAGAGCTTCGACCTTCGGCACGACTTCCGAACGCAGTTCGACCCGCTGGCGGTTGGTCGCGAACCGCGGGTCGGCGCCGAGTTCCGACGCACCGGCCGCGGCACAGAACGCCTTCCATTGACTGTCGTTGCCGACGTTCAGCACCAGATAGCCGTCGGCGGTGGCGAACAGTTGGTACGGAACGATTTGCAGGTGCGCGTTGCCCTGGCGCTGCGCGGTTTTGCCGCTCGTGAGATATGCCTGCGCGAGGTTCACCTGCGCCGCCAGGGCGCAGTCGGAGAGCGCGAGGTCGATCGCGTAGCCGTGCCCAGTGCGCGAACGCGCGTGCAGCGCCGCGAGGATCGCGTTCGATGCGTAGAGGCCGGTGAGTACGTCCGCGACCGCGACGCCCACCTTGTACGGCGGACCGTCCGGTGCGCCGGTGATGCTCATGAGGCCGCTAAGAGCCTGAATCGCGAAGTCGTAACCCGGCGCGTCCGCGAGCGGCCCGGTGCGCCCGAAGCCCGAGATCGAACACGCGATGAGGCGCGGGTGCTTGGCGAGCAGCGCCGCCGGCGTGAGGCCGAGTTTCTCCGCGCTGTCGGTGCGGAAGTTCTCGATCAGCACGTCGCACTTCGCGAGCAGCCGATGGAAGATGTCGCTCCCCTCGGGCGAACCAATATCGAGCGTCAGCGACCGTTTCCCGCGATTGCACGAAAGGAAATACGCCGAGAGGTCATTAATCCCTTGATAATACGGCGGCCCCCACCCGCGAGTGTCGTCGCCCTGGCCGGGACGTTCGAGCTTGATGACATCGGCGCCGAGGTCGGCCAATAACTGACCGCAGAACGGGCCGGCGAGTACGCGGGCGGCGTCCAGCACGCGAACGCCGGAGAGCGGCGGAACCGCATCGACAGGGAAGGGCAGCATGGCGAGCCTCCTTGCCCAATTGTACGCGCGCGCGATAATCACCCCCACCCCGCCTGTTCGCCTCTCCCGGAGCCTCCTATGTCGTTCCCGCGAATCGCTTCTCTCGGTGTGCTCGCCGCGGTCATCGCTTCTACCGCCCGGGCCGACAACTGGCCGGCGTGGCGCGGACCCACCGGGCAGGGGGTCACCGCCGAGAAGAACCTGCCGACGAAGTGGTCGGCGACCGAGAACGTGAAGTGGAAGATCGACCTCCCGGACACGGGTAACTCCACGCCGATCGTGTGGGGCGACAAGATCTTCCTCACGCAGGCCACCGACAAGGGCAAGAAGCGGTCGCTGTATTGCCTCAACCGCAAGGACGGCTCGAAGGTGTGGGAGAAGACGGTCGAATTCGACGGGAAGGAAGTCATTCATTCGACGAACACCTACTGCGCCGCGTCGCCGGTGACCGACGGCGAGCGGGTGGTCGCGTTCCACGGCTCCGCGGGGCTGTACTGCTACGACCTCAGCGGCAAGGAGCTGTGGAAGAAGAACTTCGGCCCGTGCGATCACATCTGGGGCAGCGCCGCGTCGCCGGTCATCTACAAGGACCTGGTGATTCACAACTTCGGCCCGCACGCGAAGTCGTTCCTCGTCGCGCTCAACAAGAAGACCGGCGAGGAAGTCTGGAAGAACGACGAGTACAAGGGCGGCGATTACTTCGGCTCGTGGAGCACGCCAATCATCGCCAAAACCGGCGACCGCACGGAACTGGTGGTAAGCTGGCCCGCGGTGGTGAAGAGCTACAACCCGGACAGCGGGTCGCTCCTCTGGAGCAGCAAGGGGCTGGAAAAGGAAGGCGGGAACGACCGCCTCACGTACACCTCGGCGCTGGTGAGCGACAAGTACGTGTTCGCGGCGGCCGGGTACGGCGGGGCCGCGATCGGGGTGAAGACCGGCGGCACCGGCGACGTGACCGAATCGCACCGCCTGTTCCGCGCCGCGAAGAACCCGCAGCGCATCGGCTCGGGCGTCATCATCGGCGATCACGCCTACGTGGTGAACGAGCCGAGTGTGGTGTGCATCGACCTGAAGACCGGCAAGCAGACGTGGGAGAAGAACATCGCCGGCGGGTCGTGGAGCAGCATCGTCAACGCCAGCGGCACGCTGTACCTGACGAGCCAGCGGGGCGAGACGCTGGTCTTTCGGGCCGACCCGAAAGAATACGACGAAATCGCGCTCAACAAGCTCGACGGCGCGACGACACGGGCGTCGATCGTCCCATCGGACGGCGAGTTCCTCATCCGCACCTACAAGCACCTGTGGTGCGTCGGGGGGAAGAAATAAATCCGAAATAGGAAGCACGAAATCCGAAAGGAAGCCTGGAGGTATCCCATGTCGCGCCCGCTCGCTCTGATCGCGATTCTGTTTTTCGCAACGTCAGTGACCGCCGACGACAAGGACAAAGACTGGGCTGGGAAGCTCATTATGATCCGCCCGTACAACGTGAGCCTGGGTAAACCGGGCGTCGCCGGGTTGGAAATTGACGATCAGCGCCTCAGCGGTGACGGCGTGTACAAGGTTCGGGCGGAAAAGGGCGAATTTCTTCAACTGGTTGACTCCGACTGGATATTCAAGTCCGACGCCGTTCTCGTGGAGGACGCGGGCGAGTTCTTCACTGCCGAGATCAAGAAGCAACCGAAGGACGCCTGGAACTACGGGCGCCGCGCGCTGGCGCATCTGAACAAAGGGCGGGCTAACAGTTCGTTCGACCTCGGCCAGTACCTCGGCACTCGCGGCGACACGGAAGCCGCACTCGCCGATTTCAACCAAGCAATTCGCCTCACACCGAAAGATCCGGTTTGGTGGAGCTACCGCGGCTGGCTCTACTTAAGCCGCCGGGAGTACGACAAGGCCAACGACGACCACAGCGAGGTCATCCGCCTGGCCCCGAAAGGCGCCTATGGTTACTTCGGGTGGGCGATGACGAAGCACGCTCGGGGCCACTACGAGCGAGCCGTCGAAGGCTTCGACTTCGCGCTGGAACGCGACCCAAAGGACATCTATTCGCTCGGCTACAAGGCCCGCGCGCTCGCGAAGTTGAAGAAGTATGACGAGGCGCTGCGAGGGTTCGAGGCCGCGTACAAACTGGCGCAACCGGTCTGGCTTCAGAAGGAGTTCGCATGGTTCTTCGCGGTCTGCCCGAGGGACAAGCTGCGCGACGGCAAGCGCGCGGTCGAGTTGGCGAAGAAGGCACTCGAAGCAGCGGGCAAAGACGCGGACCGGGAGTTCCACGCGACTCTCGCCGCGGCCCACGCGGAGGCTGGTGACTTCGAGAAGGCCGTGACCGAGCAGCGAAAGGCGCTCGAAGACAAGTCGATTGACGCGGAGAGCCGCAAGCAGATGGAGGCGCGGCTCGAACTGTACCGCGCCAAGAAACCCTATCGGGACGACGAGTGAGCCGCGACCGGCAGGGAGCGGGCCCAGCCACCTCACCGAGAAAGTGGTTGGCCCGCTCC
Organism: uncultured Frigoriglobus sp.; assembly: GCA_964495365.1. Lineage (GTDB taxonomy): Bacteria > Planctomycetota > Planctomycetia > Gemmatales > Gemmataceae > Gemmata. The sequence continues at coordinate 36,059 of CAZBXY010000008.1, forward strand.
CTGCCGGTCGCGGCTCACTATCAAGACTCCGTCACACCGGCGTCTTCGCCGGCGGGCCGTTCGTACTCGCGGGCGGCACCGGCGGGGCGTCGCCGGTGAGCTTCGCCAGGTACTCCGGCATCTCCACCCCGCCGATGTCCTTCATCACCTGCAGCATCGGCGGCATCATCCGCGCCATGTCCTTCACGAACCCGGCCGTCGAGGAGGCGCCGTTCGCGCTCCCGCCGCCCTCCCACACCACCACCTTGTCGAACTTGATGTTCGAGATCGCCTTCGCACTCGCCTCCGCCAGCGCGTCCATGTGGTCGAGCATCAGCAGTTGGAACGCGGCCTGCGCCCCGCCGCATGCCTCGATGATCTTCTTCAACCCCTCGCCCTTCTTCGCCAGAATCTCGTACTGCCCGCGGGCCTCGGCTTCGAGCTTGGCATAGATCGTTGCAGCGGCGGCCTGCGCTTCGAGTTTCACGCGCTCCGCGGCGGCCTCCGCGTCCACGATCATCTTCGCCTTCTCGGCCTTCGCGGGGGCTTCGAGCAGCGCCCGCTTCTCGGCCTCGACCTTTTCGGCCTCGGCCAGCGCCGCCTTCGCCATCGCCTTGTTCTGCACCTCCAGCACCGCGGCCTCGGCCTCGCGCTTGGCGGTCTCGGCCCGCTGGTACGCCTCGGCCTTTTTCACCTGGAAGTCGGCCTGGGCCACCGCGATGGCCGCCTGGGCGGTCGCCTCGCCAGCGGTCGCCTTGGCGTTGGCGTCGGCGAGCCGCACGCGCTTCTCCCGGTCCGCCTCGGCCACCATCGCTTCCTTCTCGAACGGGCCTTCTGCTCGCCGACCTTCTGGTCGCGGTCCAGTTCGGCGATGCGGATCGCCTGCTGCCGCTCCGCCTCCTTCACCAGCGCCTCTTGCTCGAACTTCGCCGTCTGCTCGCCGACCTGCGTGTCCTTGTCGAGTTGGGCCACCTTGATCGCCTGCTCGCGGGTCGCCTCGCGGGTGCCGATCTCGCGCACCTTCGTCGCATTGGCCACCGAAATCGCCCGCTCGCGCTCGGCCTCGGCCACCCCGATCTGGCCCTTCTTCTCCTGCTCCGCGACGTCGATCTTCGCCTGTTGAATGGCGATCGCCGCGGCCTTCCGGCCGATCGCCTCGATGTACCCGCTCTCGTCGGTGATGTCGGTGATGTTGACGTTGATCAGCACGAGGCCGATCTTCTTCAGTTCCGGTTCGAGCGACGTTTGGATGCTTTCGAGGAACTTGTCGCGGTCGCGGTTGATGTCCTCGATCTTCATCGACGCGATCACCTGCCGCAGCTGGCCGAAGATGATGTCGCGGGCCTGCTCCTTGATCTCTTGCGTGCCCAGGCCCAAGAGCCGGATCGCGGCGTTCTGCATCGTCTGCGCGTCGGTGCCGATGGCAACGGTGAACACACTGGGCACGTTGACGCGGATGTTCTCCATCGACAGCGCGCCCTTGAGCGGCACCTCGATCTGGATCGGATCGAGGTCCATGTAGGCGAAATCCTGAATGAGCGGGACGACGAACGCGGCGCCGCCGTGAACGCACTTCGCGGCGTTCCCGCCGCCGGTCTTGCCGTAGATCACCAGCACGCGGTTACTCGGGCACCGCTTGTACCGCTTCACGATCATCATCAGGAGCGCGAACCCGACCAGCCCGACGGCCACCACGCTGATGACCGGCCAGGGGATGTCGGCGGTGCCGCTCTTGAGCTGTTGGGCGAACAGAGCAAAGGGTGACATGGTGTAGGTCTCCAGAGTAGTAGTAGGCCGAAGGCCGGCGACGTGTGCCGTTGCTGTGCGGCACGTTGCCCGAAGCGGAACGGCATTTCAAAGCGCCGGCACACGGAGTGTGCCTACTACTTTGAATCACGCCGCCTCGACTTCGACGGTGTCCGAGTTGACGACCGCGACGACCTTGATCGGCTTGCCGGTGGGCAGTTCGTCGCCGGCGGTGACCGCCTGATACTCGACGGTGCGGTTCTGCAACATCAGGTGAACCTTGCCGGAACCGGCCTTCGCGCCCGGGATGCGCAGGTACACGGTGCCCGCGTGCCCCACCGCGCGGTCGATGCGGGCGGTGCCATCGTCCTTCAACCCCTTGAGGGCGTTCATCGCGACCGCCACGAGGTAGAACGCCAGCGCCCCGGCCCCGACCGCGCCGCCGAACGCGGCCACGTCTTCGGCCCCGTAATACCGCGCCGTCAGCCCGCCGAGGCCGAAGAACAAAACCGCCGCGGTCGCCGTGCGCACCGACAGCATCCCGAACAGCCCGTTGCCGTGCCCGTGTCCGTCGCCGTAATCGGCGTCGGTGTCGCCCCCGGTGTCGGCGTCGTGGTCGTGGCCGAAGCCCAATAGCCCGGCGACGATCTCACACGTCAGAAGTGTCGCGCCGAGGACCGCGCAGATGAGAAAAACGGTGTCCATGTGACCTCCGCGAAAGCCGGTGAGGTGAACCCTTTACCGGGGTGTTCGTCGGAACGGACCGATGATTTGGCGGAATCGCCCGAGAGTCAACCGGTTATACGTAACGCGCGCAACTGACCGGACCGCGCGAAGCTGGAGAACCGGCACGTTCCTCGTTCGTGGTGACCGGCCTCGGCCGGTCTTTCTTCCGCTTTGTGTCACAGGCTTTCGAGTTACTGAGTCGGTGGTCGCAGTGGGGGTCGGGGTTGCGTGGGGGTCGGGTCGGCGGGTGTCGGATCAGCGTCCGGATCCGGTTCCACCGGATCGGGCCCCAGGTGACCCCGGCGGATCAGCACGCTCACGCCCATCACCCGCAACCGGTACACCGGATCGGTACTGGTTTGGGCCCAGCACTCCCAACCGGCGGTCGCTCGACCCGACCCCGAGTCCCGGAACCCCTTGCGCCATCAATGCCCCGTGGCAACTACTGGTTCGAACCTGTGCGCCCTGGCGCTCAACGGACACGGGCCGGAAAGCCTGTCCCACAATACCAGATATCTACACCGGGTTCACGGGTGAGGTTCCCATGACAACCGAACGGCTCCGGCTCGAACGCGCGGACCTGTCGGCCGAACTGGTTGCGGCTCTCAAGAACGCCGGCGAGTACCCGGTTGAGGAGTGCGTGAGCTTCCTGCGCGAGGCCGCGGCGCTCCTCGAACCGGGGTTCGCCATCGCCGCGGAGCGAGCGGCCGTTTGCGAGCCGTCCGAGGCCGGGCGCGGCGACCACGACGGCTCGTACTACTACGAAGGCGCGTTCCGCGAGGGCGGCGCCAACCGATTCGTCGAGATCGAAACGAGTTACAACCGGCCCGAAGAGATGATGTACCCGGAGCCGCACCACTGGTTCTGGCGGTCCACCGTGCGCGGGCTGTCGGGCGGCCGGGCGCTCGAACTGCGCTGTACCCGCGACTCGTTCGTGGGCGACACCACCGGCGCGAGTGCGGCGCTCGACGTGACCGGCTCGGCTGCGGAGTGCGCCGCGGTGCTGGGCGCGTTCCGCGCCCGGTTCGGGCGCGCTTCGGCTTGAATGGTCTGTCACATCGCCGCAAGCGCGGCGAGCGCGAGCGCCGTCACCGCGACGAGCGCCGTGACCAGCCCGGCGACGGCCGGGTTGCGCTTCGCCCACAGCCCCACGCGCTCGTGGAGCCACACCGGGCGGGCGCGAACGGGGCGGTCGTCGAGGAACCGGCGCAGGTCGTCGGCCAGGTCCTCGGCGCTGGCGTACCGGTACTCCGGGATCTTCTCCAGGCACTTCGTCGCGATCGCGGCCAGGTTGCGGGGCACCTCCGGGCGCAGGGTCCGCACGTCCGGCGGGAACTCGTTGACCACCTTCATCAGCACGCTGAGCGGTTCCGAGCCGGTGAACGGCGGGCGCCCCGCGAGGCACTCGAACAGGATCGCGCCCAGCGCGTACACGTCCACCGCCGGGGTGACGTGCTTGCCGCCGGCGGCCCGCTCCGGGGCCATGTAGTGCGGCGTCCCGACGATCTGCCCGCTCTGGGTCAGGTCGATGCCCGCGTCCTGGGTGAACTTGGCCAGCCCGAAGTCGGTCACCTTCGGCGCGGTCAGCGCGAGCGGGGCGTGAACGGCGGTCTGCGCGGGCACGTCCGGTTGCGCGGCGGGCGCCGGGAACAGGATGTTGCCGGGCTTGAGGTCGCGGTGAACGACGCCCTTCAAGTGGGCCGCGTGGACGGCCCGGGCGATCCCCTCCATTAGCGCCGCGGCGGCGCGCGGGGTGGGCCACCGCGGCTCGCCGTCGGATTCGGCGGCGCCCTGCTTGAGCCGGCGGCTGAGCGACCCGCCCTCCAGAAGCTCCATCGCCAGGTACGGGACCGGCACCCCGGTCGGCCCCTGGTACGTGTCGATCTCGTAGATCTGCACGACCTGCGGGTGCTGAATCTTCGCGAGGAACTGGGCCTCGAAGAGGAACCGCTGCACGATCCGCGGGTTGGCCGCGGCCCCGGCGAGCACCATCTTCAGCGCGACGAGCCGGTTGAGCCGCAGGTGCCGGGCCTTGTACACGACGCCCATCCCGCCGCGCCCGATCTCGGCGACGACCTCGAACCCGCGCACCCGGGGCAGTTCGGACCGCCCGGACCGCTTCGGCGGGGGCGGGGGCTTGCCGGCGAGAACCTGCGTGTCGGGAACCGAGTCGTCGGACCGGGTGTTGGGGATCACGTCGGACGACAGCCCCTTGTACCGGGCGACGGCCCCGCTGGTCTGGTCGGTGAGCCGGTCGAGCCGGGCCTGGCACCGCGGGCACGAATCGACGTGCCCGGACACGGCCCCCAACCGGTCGCCGGCGAGGGCGTCGTTGAGGAACCGGGCCAGTTCGGCATCGTCGGGGCAATCGGGCATGGCAGTACCGGGCGAACCCGGAGCGTCAGCGGCGGGGTAGGTACTCCCGGCCGCAAGACGAAAGGTGTTGTATCGGCCCACCCCGTCGCTGACGCTCCGGGTTCGCCGCGTGCCTCATCCCTCCGCTTCGGCGCCTTCTATCGTGCGGATCTCCTCCTGCACGAGCTTCTGCACGCGGTGCTTGGCGAGGTACACCTGTGACACGCGGACGCCGAGCTGGTCGGCCACCGCCTGCGGGGCCACGCCGTCGAGAGCGGCCAGTTTGAACGCTTGCCAGGTCACGTCCGCGACCCGCTCGCGGGCGCGCACCAGGGCCATTTCCAGGAGCTCCTTGTCGAACGTCGCCTCAACGCGGGCCGCGAGGTCCTCGCGCGCCGCGATCGACTGGAGCTGGTCCAGAATGCTGGTGTCGCCGCTGCCGCGGGTGCGGTAGCCCGCTTCGGTCACGAAGTCGTGCCACGCGTGGTGGGTGAGCGTCTTGAGCCACCCGCGGAAGCTGCGGGTCGGGTCGTACTTGAACTGCGGGAGCTTGGCCGTGAGCCGCAGCAGGACGTTCTGGGCCACGTCCTGGGCGTCGGCCTCCTGAAGCCCCCAGTGCATCAGCCACCCGCGAATGGCCGGGCCGTAGAGCTTGACGAACTCCGCCCACGAGATCTGGTCGGCCGGATCCTGGTTCAGTCGGTGGAGCAGCGTGACGCGCGTCGTGTCGGCCGAGTCGGCACCCATCCGAAGTTCCTCGCGAGGCGAAGCAGGCCGGTCGATGGGGTTAGCTTAACGGACGGGCCGACCAGTAGAAAGGGGCCGCTGTACACGCGGTTCTGTTCCGGCGCGAATCGCGGTTCCGTCGCCCACGAAGCCGCGAGCCGCTTTTTTGGCGAATCTCTGGAATCTGCGCGTGCGGCGAGCGTAGTATTCTCAACGACCTGACTTTGAGGTGTCCGATCATGCCCGCGCCGTTCGCCTAGATTTCTCACCTGTACATTCTCGTCCGGCGCGACCTGTGCGCCCCGCAGATCGCAGTGCAGGCGGCTCATGCCGCTGTCGAAGCCGCCCGCTCGTTTCTCCCCGCCGAACACCCGCACCCGCATTTCGTGCTGTGCCGCGTCGCGTCCGAGCGCGACCTCTTGGCCGCCGCCGACCGGCTCGACCGCGCCGGCATCCGCTTCGCGCTCTTTCGCGAACCCGACCGCAATAACGAAGCCACCGCGCTTGCCACGGAACCGTTATGTTCCGAGCGGCGCGCGGTGCTTTCTCGATACCCGTGTTTGACCCGCTCGGACCTGCTCGCCACGGTGGCGAGCGAATCGGCGGGTCCGTTGAAGGAGGACGTGTCGTGACGTAGATGTGCAAGAGTCGGTGGGGGTTCCAACCCTGCTCGTTCGAGGAGTTCGTCGAACTCCGCGCGCTGTGGAAGGCGGTGTGCGCCCGCCGGCGGCAGGTGGCCGCGTGGCGCCGCTGGAGCGCGAAAGCGCCTCACAACCGCGTCCGGCGCCCGCCGGACGGGCCACCGGTGCCGGTCCCGGAACCGCCACTGCCCGCGGTGGCGTGTCGCCGGGTGACACGGCCATCGGGTCAGGTAGAGGTGGAACTCGCCGGACCTGGCGGGAAGGACTTACGGCGCCTCCAGGAGGCGTACCGGCTGGCGCGTCGCCCGCGAGCCACTGCGGAGGAAGTGGAACCGCTTCCGGTGACGCGCGCGGAGGTGATCGCCTGGCGGGCCGGGATCGGGATGTAATTTCTGTCGTGGGGCAGGCCGCTGGCCTGCCAAAGCTACGGCAGGCCAGCGGCCTGCCCCACGAGAAGACCGCCCCTTTAGCTTAACGGTCAAAGCCACCGACTCTAAATCGGTACATGCGGGTTCGAGTCCCGCAAGGGGCATTAAGGGTAGGCGACTCGCTCCGCGAGTCGCCAGTTCTTCGCTTCACACTCAAAGGCAGAAGAAATGGTCACTCGCTCCGCGAGTGACCTACTCTCAAGAACGGAACTGGCGGAGCGAACAACCAGATGGTAGGCTACGGGTGTTGAACCCGCCGAACGTCCCTCCCGCTTTGGGCCACTTCCCATGCCCGCGAACCGGATCGGTTGCGCCGAGTTTCGTGATACCCTCCGCCGCCCGGACCGCCGCGCGTTCGTGAAGGCCGGCGCGCTCGGCGCGCTGGCGCTGCCCAACTTGCTGCGCGCCGACGAGGCGAACCCCGGCCGCAAGGCCGGGGGTGGATCGCTCGGCTCGACCAACAACGTCATTCTGCTGTGGATGCGCGGCGGACCGAGTCACCACGACATGTGGGACCCGAAACCGGACGCGCCCGCCGAAGTGCGCGGCGAGTTCGGCGTCATCGACACGAACGTGCCCGGCGTTCGGCTCTCCGACATGCTGCCGATGTCGGCGAAGGTGATGGACAAGTGGTCGATCGTCCGCAGTTTGAACCACCACGACGCGGGACACAGCACCGGCGACCAGATTTGCTTTACCGGTTACAACCCCGGCCCGAACCCCGACGAGAACGTTCACCCGTCGATCGGCTCGGTCGTCTCGAAGCAGCTCGGCCACCTCTCGACCACGATGCCCCCGTATGTGATGATTCCCCGAATGCTCCCCGGCGCGGGCGCAGCGTATCTGGGCGTCGCGCACAAGCCCTTCGAGACACAGGCCGACCCGGCGGCGCCTGGGCCGTTCAAGCTGCCGAACTTCAAACTCGCCGATGGCGTGACGTTCGATCAGGTGGACGACCGAAAGGGACTTCTGAACCGCTTCGACACGCTGCGCCGCGACGCCGACAAATCGGGCCAGATGGACGCGGCCGACAAGTTCCAGCAGCGCGCGTGGGACATTCTCACGTCAGCTGCCGCGCGCGATGCGTTCAACCTGGACCGCGAGCCGTCGAAGGTCCGCGAGCGGTACGGCTACATGCCGGCGTTCGACCCGAAGGCCGCGAACCGGTGCGGCGCCCCGAACTGGGCACAACGGATGCTTTTGGCCCGCCGGTTGGTCGAAGCGGGCGTGCGCATCGTCACGGTGGACCTCCGCTGGTGGGACACGCACGTGAAGGGGTTCGAGTCACTGAAGCTCGGGTTCCTCCCGCGATGGGACCGCGCGTTCACGGCGCTCCTGGAAGACCTCGAAACGCGCGGGCTCCTGGAAACGACGCTGGTTCTGGCGTGGGGCGAGTTCGGGCGCACCCCGAAGGTGAACAACGACGCGGGGCGCGACCACTACCCGAACGTGTTCAGCGCCGCGATCGCCGGCGGCCCGGTGAAGGGCGGGCGCGTGGTGGGCGAATCCGACAGCAAGGGCGCGTTCCCGAAGGCGAACCCGAAAAGCCCGCAGGACATGCTCGCGACCGTGTACCGGCACCTCGGCGTGGACACCGAAGCGCAGTACATGAACAATGGCCGACCCATTTCCGTGCTGCCGAGCGGCAAGCCGATTGATGAGTTGTGTTAGGCGAACGGCCGGTGTGAGCCGGCCGGTGGGAGCGAGAACCGAGCCGGGCGCGTTACGTTTATACCGGTGGGAGTGAAACCTGTCCGGTCGCGCTAACGTTCCACCGGCCGGCTCACACCGGCCGTTCGCCTAGCACTTCGGGTTGATTTCCCCTCCGCGACCCGGCACCATTCCGTCATGCTGTTCGAGTCCGCACACGTTCGCGTCACAGCCGAGTACGGCGTCGGTACGCTCTGGCTCGCCTTCCCCGGCGAGCCGGTCAACGCGCTCAACGCCGCGCGCCTGGCCGAACTCGATTCCGCGCTCGCCGCGATCGAACCCGACCCGTTCCTGAACGCGCTGGTGGTGCGGTCGGCGAAGCCCGCGGGGTTCTGCGCCGGTCTTCACCCGTCCGTGGCCGGAATCACCGACCGCAGCGCGTTCGCGGCGCGCGGGCAGCGCGTCCTTTCGCGCCTCAGCAGCCTGCCCTTCGTCACGGTCGCGCTGGTAGACGGCCCGTGCCTCGGCGCCGGATTCGAACTGGCGCTCGCGTGCGATTTCCGGCTGTGCTGCGCGACGCCGGCGACACTCCTCGGCTTCCCGGGCCGCTTCGCGTGCTTCGGCGGAACCACCCGCGTGCGAAAGCTCCTGGGCCGGCGCGGGGCGGCGTTCATCGAATCGGGGCGCACGCTGTCCGGGCGCGAGGCCCGCGATCTCGGCCTCGTCGATCGCGCGTTCTGTTCGCGGCGCGCGAAGATCGAGCTGCGCACCTTCCTGGACGAGTTGGAGCGCCGCCCGCGCGTACCGGAGCGCGCCCGCGACGAAACCGGCTTCGCGGCCGAGCGCCGCGCGTTCGCGGCTCTGACTTCTCCCGTAGCCCGACTCTCCGAGTCGGGTCCGGCCTGCTTGGCACCCGACTCGGAGAGTCGGGCTACGGGGACGGCCCCTACCGACATCGACATTTTGCTCGCGCGCGGGTTTATTACACCACTAGAAGCCGAGCAACTGCGCGCGCAAACCGTTGCGCCTGGACAGGTCGAAAACCCGCTCATCCGCCGGGCCGCGTGACATGGACGACTCAACAATCACCGCCCCGCCGAAACTGCCGCCCGCGCGCGAGCGCGTCGTGCCGATCAACGACCGGCTCGGGCCGCTGTACCCCGAGTTCGAGGGCCTCGACCACGACGGGCCGCTGCAACTGCTCATCGCGGTCATCCTCTCGGCGCAATGCACCGACGCGCGCGTGAACAAGCTCACGCCGGCGTTGTTCGCGCGGTTCAACACCGCCGCGGCGTTCGCCGGGTGCGACATCAAGGAACTGGAACAGCTCATCAAGAAAAGCGGGTTCTACAAGAACAAGGCGAAGAACATCAAGGCGTGCTGCACCGAACTCGTCACCCGGTTCGGCGGCGCGGTGCCCGCGCAGCTCGACGACCTCGTGACGCTGCCCGGCGTCGGCCGCAAGACCGCGAACGTCGTTCTGGGGCACGCGTTCGAGACGCCCGGCATTACCGTAGACACGCACGTCGGGAGGCTCGCGCGCCGGCTCGGCCTCACGCGCCACCGCAACCCGGTGAAGGTCGAACTGGCGCTGGCGGAGATCGTCCCGGAGCCCGAATGGACGCACTTCAGCCACCGGCTCATCATGCACGGGCGCAAGGTGTGCCGGTCGCGCAAGCCGCGGTGCGAGTCGTGCGCGGTCGCGGACCTGTGCCCAAAGATCGGCGTGAAGGGCCTGGCGGCCAAACGGAAGCGCAAGCGGAAGAAGGCCGAACAAGAGAGTTAACCTCTTCCACCTATTCCTTTCATACCGGCTGTACCGCGCGCCGCGGCGCGCGGTCTCGTCACTTCTCCCCGGATCGGGACAAGCGCCGCCCCCCGCCCCGACTATCTTGAAACAGTCCCCGCGGAGCCGGACCCATGCTCGCCTCAATTGTCGCAGTCACGTTACTCACCGCCCCGGCCGAACCGGCCGCGCCGCGATACTACTTCGTCCTGTTCGGCGGACAGTCGATCCCGTTCCAACCGCGCACCGCGCACACGTGGGCCACGTTCGTGAAGGCGACACCCGCCGCGAATGGGACCACGATCCTCGAACCGGTGACGATCAGTTGGCTCCCCGCGGAAGGGCCGGTGCAGCCGTACCGCGTGCGCGCCGTCGAGGGCAAGAACCACTCGCTCGAAGAAACGTTCGCGATCGCGGCGCGGAACAACGCGCGTGTGTCGATGTGGGGGCCGTTCGAGACCGACGCGACCCGCTACGCCCTCGCGGTGCAGCAGGCCGGCACGCTGAACAGCGGCGCGGTGCGGTTCCGGTCGTTCGACTCGCTCGGCCGCAACCGGTCGGTCCAGCACTGCGTTCACGCGGTCACGTTTGCCGACCCGAACTTGCAGTGGCTCCGTCAACCGGTGCTTCGCGTGGGCGAACCCGACACGAGCAAACTCGCGGGCAAGTACGCGGCGAGCGGGGCGTTCGTGGGCAAGGAAACGCACGACTGGCTGATCCCGGCGCTGGGGCTGGACAAGGTTCCGGTCGTGCGCCGCGACCCGGGCGAGCGCATCCCGCGCCAGTGGCGGTGAGCTACAATACCTCCACCACCCCGGAGGGTTTCGGCATGTCCGCGATCACGATCACGACGCGCCCCGACGGGGTCGCGGTCCTCACGTTCGACCAAGACGGCAGCAAGGCGAACGTCCTCACCGGCGAGCTGTGGACGGAGTTCGGCGAAGCGCTCGCGGACCTCTCAGCGCGCATCGGCCTGAAGGGGCTGGTGCTCGCGAGCGCCAAACCGGGCATCTTCATCGCCGGTGCGGACCTGAAGTTGCTCGCCAGCGCCCCCGGTCCGAACGACCCGGACGTGCGGGCGTTCATCGAGCGAGGTTTGCGGGTGCTCGAACAGTTGGAAGCGGTTCCGTTCCCGACGTGCGCCGCAATCGACGGCGCCGCGCTCGGCGGCGGGCTGGAGGTCGCGCTCGCGTGCGACTACCGCGTCTGCGGCACGAACCCGAAGGTGCAACTCGGGCTCCCGGAGGTGACGCTCGGACTGATACCCGGGTGGGGCGGCACGCAGCGCCTGCCGCGGATCGTCGGGCACGACCTCGCGGCCAAAATGCTCACCACCGGGGGCAGCTTGAGCGCCGATCAGGCGCTGGCCGGGCGGCTCGTGGACCAAGTTGTTAAATCGGGTGCGCTGATCGACACGGCCGCGGCCCGCATCCTCCGCGGTACGGGCGAGCGCAAGGGGTTGCGCGAGGTGAAGCACGGGGGCGTGGTGTCGAACTGGTTCCCGATCACCGGGTTGAACCGCGCGGCGGGCGAGGCGGTCGAGGTGTTGGTTCTGGGGACGACGACAACGCTCGAACGCGGGATCAAGCTGGAAACCGACGCGTTCATGCGGCTGGCCGGGTCGGACGAGTCGAAGCGGCTGATCGCCGAGTTCTTCGCCGGCCGGAAGAAGTGACCATTCTTCAGCCCAAAGGGCTGGGACAACATAGCCTGGGGCAACGCCCCAGGAAGGAGCGTATTGGTTTTCCAGCCTGAAGGGCTGGGACATCGGCGCTCTTCGTGTCGCAGCCCTTCAGGCTGCATGGGATTTGCTCATCGGACCTGGGGCAACGCCCCAGGCTACGTTGTCCCAGCTTCGGGCTGAAAGCCAAAGCCGAGCGATACTGTCCCAGCATTTCGGGCCGAAAACCAAGACACGGAAGGCCGCAATGACCCGTCTCGTGATCGGCAGCCGCAACAAGAAGAAGCTGAAGGAGATGCTCGCGCTACTCGGCGACCTGCCGCTCGACCTCACCGACCTCACCCCGTACCCGGACGCGCCGGAGGTCGAGGAGACCGCGGACACCTTCGTCGGCAACGCGACCCTCAAGGCGACCCAACTCGCCCCGCTCCTCGGCACGTGGGTGGTGGGCGAGGACAGCGGGCTGTGTGTACCCGCGCTCGGCGGCGACCCGGGCGTGTACTCCGCACGCTACAGCGGCACCCACGGCGACGATCACGCCAACAACGACAAGCTCCTGCGCGAAATGGCGCAACTCACCGGCGACGCGCGCGCCGCGTACTACGTCAGCACCGCAGTGCTCGCGAACCCCGCCGGCGAGGTGGTCGGGTCGGTCGAGGGGCGCTGCCACGGGGTGATCGTGACCGAGCGCCGCGGGAGCGGCGGGTTCGGCTACGACCCGCTGTTTCTGGTACCGGAGTACGGCAAAACCTTCGGCGAGCTTCCGCCGGAAGTGAAGCAGCAGATGAGCCACCGCGCGCAGGCGTTCGAGCAGCTCCGGCCGATCGTCGTACGCGCAATTCTGGGCGAACGGCCGGTGTAAGCCGGCCGGTGGAGGCGAGTTGTGGTTGGCGAAGTGAGCGGACACACCAGAGCCGCCGGGGCTACTTTCGTTCTGTACACCGGTTCACGGCTGCGTGTAACCTGTGCGTTCGCGGCCGTGAACCAGTCAACTGATCGGCACTTCCAACCACCCGCGGCGTAACACCGCAGTATCCGCTAGCTCGGCCCGGCGGCCCGGTGTGTCTCCAGACAGCATATCTTACCGGACGCGCACAGTCAGCCCGAACGGAACGTCACACCGGGGCTGCCGGCGTTACTGACCTTCTGTAAGCACGGAATACTCGGCACCATTACCTGTAACTGTGCCGACCATTCCCGGGCTGAACTGACCGGCTCGACGAACCACCCGCGGCGTAGCACCGCAGCAATCGCTAACTCCGACCGGCGGCCCGGTGTGACGCTGCCAACATACCGCGCGCCCGCGCCCCGGGGAACCTCCGATGGGCTATTCCGAACTGCAATCCGACATCTCGTCGTTCCGAAGTTACATGCGGGCCGAGCGCGGCCTCTCGGATAACACCGTCGAGTCCTACGGCCGCGACCTCGACCGATTCGCCCGCTGGGTCGTACTCGTCGGGCTGCCGGACTACCACAAGCCGAAGCTCAAGGATCTCGCCCGCTACGTCGGGTTCATGCACGACGAGGAACTGGCCCCGCCGAGCATCGCCCGGCACCTCGTCGCGCTCAAGATGTTCTACCGCTACCTCCGGCTCGAAGAACGCGCCGACCCGACCGCGGTCGAGTTGCTCGGCTCGCCGAGGCTCTGGGAGCGGATTCCCGAGGTGCTGCCGCCGTCGGCCGTTGAGGCGCTCATCAACGCGCCGCGCGCGGGCGACCGGTTCTTTCTCCGCGACCGGGCGATGCTCGAAACGCTCTACGCGACCGGGTGCCGCGCGTCGGAGGTGGTGAACCTGAAACTCGCCGACGTGTACCTCGACGCTTGCTTCTGCCGCTGCTTCGGCAAGGGGAGCAAGCAGCGGGTGGTGCCGCTCGGGCGCCCGGCGGTCGCGGCGCTGCGGGCGTACATCACCGGCACTTCGGAAGACGCGCGCCCAGCCGAGGGGAACGCGGAGGTCGTGTTCCTGAGCAAAACCGGCCGGCGGCTAACGCGCATCCACCTGTGGGCCTTGGTGAAGAAGTACTGCAAGCGCGCCGGGCTGCCGAAAACGGTGAGTCCGCACACGCTGCGGCACAGCTTCGCGACGCACATGCTCGCCGGCGGCGCCGACCTGCGCGCGGTGCAGGAGATGCTGGGCCACGCATCCATTCAGACGACGCAGATTTACACGCACGTGGACCGCGACCGGTTGAAGGCGATTCACCGGCAGTTCCACCCGAAGGGCAAACGCGACGACAAGCCCCCGGAGGGCGCCCCGGGCGCGGCGTGAGGGTTGCGGTTAATTGACTGTAGAAGATACCACCCAGTCGTGTCCGGTCTGGACCGGATTGGGAATTGCTGTTTTCAACCCCGGAGGGGCGTCCGATGTTAGCCCGGGGTGAAGCGAGGCTCGGCGAGCGCAACCCCGGGAACGAAGGGCAAAATAAGAACAAGCCCCGAAGGGGCGACAGAGCCGATCGCGAACGTTTTCTGTCGCCCCTCCGGAGCTTGAGATTTCTTTGGATCGCGTTCCCGGGGTTGCGCTTCGGCCTTCGGACGGCGCTCCACCCCGGGCTAACATCGGTCGCCCCTCCGGGGCTGAAAACACAGGCTTTCTCACGACAACTTGAGACGAGTGAATTCCGTTTCACCCCACCTCGACCATCGCCTTCACGACGCCGGTTTCGGGCTTCAGCCACGTCGGGAACACGCCGATCAGCTCGCTCATCGGCGCGCGGTGCGTGATCCACGGGCGCGTGTCGAGCATCCCGCCCTCGATCAGGCGGATGATGCGGATAAACTCGTGCGGCAGGGCGTTGCGGCTCGCCAGGAACGTCATCTCGCGCCGGTGCATCAGCGGTTGCGTGAAGTGCAACTCGTCCTGCGTGATCCCGACCCACACGAGCCGACCCGTGAAGCCCACGAAGTGGTACGCGCTCACCATGCTCCGTGCGCTGCCGGTCGCGTCCACCACCACGTTGCCGAGCTTGCCGGAAGTCAGGTCGGTGAACGCTTTTACGTCGTCATCGAGCACGCCCTTTGAGAGGATCGTTTCGGTCACCCCCATCTTCTCGCGCGCGAACTTCAGCCGCTGCTCGTTCAGGTCCATCACGATGACCCGCGCGCCGGCGAGCTTGGCGAACTCGATCACCGAAAGCCCGATCGGCCCGGCGCCGATCACGAAAACGGTTTCGTCCGCGCGCGGGTGCGCGCGGTTGATCGCGTGTAAGCCGATGCCCAGTGTCTCCACGAGCGCCAGTTGTTCGTAACTGAGTTGCTTGGAGACGTGGAGCTTGCGCGCGGGCACCGTAAAGAGCGGGCGCAGCCCGCCGTCGATGTGGACGCCGAGCGTCTTGTGGTTCTCGCAGCAGTTGGTGTGCCCGCGGGCGCAGGAGTAGCACTTCTGGCAGTTGATGTACGGCTCGACGGCCGCCTTATCGCCGACCTTCACGTTCTTCACGCCCTCGCCGACCGCGACCACCTCGACGCCCAGTTCGTGACCGGGGATGCGCGGGTAGCTGAAGAACGGCATTTTGCCGAGGTAGCCGCTGTAGTCGGTGCCGCAGACGCCGACGCGGAACACGCGGACGACCGCGTCGCCCGGCCCCGGGTGCGGCGGCTCCGGCACGTCAATTTCGCGGAAGTGCTTGGGCTGTTCGAGCTGGATGGCTTTCATGGTGTCTCTCCCGGCGGCTCCAGTTGTCGTTCCATCAGTGTACGCAGGGCGGCCACGAGCGCGGCGCCGGTGTGGCCCCGGTGCTGCAACCCGAAGACCGCGAGTTCCGTAATTTGCGCTTCGGTCAGTTCGCGGCCGGTGTCGATGGTGCCGTAACTCGTGCCGCAGTGGATGAGCCAGTGTGCCTTGAACCGCTGGAGGAGCGCGACGTGCCTCTCGTGCAGGTCGGAAACCGTGACCTCGAAATACGGGGTGCCGCCGGCGAACGCGGCGATGTCGCGATCGGGATAGCCGACGGTGGTGACGTACCCGATGTGCTCGCCCTGGTGGCGGACGACGGTACGAACCCGCTTCGGATCGCCACGAGCCATGACGCACCCAGAAGAAGCCGCACGATGAACGCAGATAAAGACACGATCCGAATAATACAGATGATAAATGAAGAGGGCCGGCCCCGGAATGGGTCGGCCCGCGTTCTTCACTCAATCTTTTCTGTTTTGATCCGTGTCTTCTGTGTTCATCCGTGGCTCTTTTCTTCGTGTCCCTCCGTGGCTCACTTCAAGATGTCCTTGACCACAACCCCGTGAACGTCGGTCAGTCGGAAGTCGCGCCCGCTGTAGCGGTAGGTCAGCTTCTCGTGGTCGAGGCCCATCAGGTGCAGGATCGTGGCGTGCAGGTCGTGGACGTGAACCTTCTTTTCCACCGCGGCGAAGCCGAACTCGTCGGTCGCGCCGTAGGCCATGCCGCCCTTCACCCCGCCGCCGGCGAGCCACACGGAAAAGCCGTGGTTGTTGTGGTCGCGCCCGCTCTGCCCCTCGCTCGTCGGGGTGCGCCCGAACTCGCCGCCCCATAGCACCAGCGTTTCGTCGAGTAGGCCGGTTTGCTTCAGGTCGCGCAGGAGCGCCGCGACGGCCTTGTCGCTGTCCTTCGCCTTGGCGCGGTGGCCCTTCTCGCACTCGCTGTGGTCGTCCCACGGCTGCCCGCTGCCGTAGAACACCTGCACCATCCGGACGCCGCGTTCCACCAGCCGGCGCGCGGTGAGACAGGCGTCGGCGAAATATCCCCTCCCGTAAGCGTCGCGCACCTTCAGCGGTTCGCGACTCACGTCGAACGCTTCTTGCGCCTCGGTTTGCATCCGGTAGGCGATTTCGAGCGACTGGATCCGCGCGTCGAGCTGGTCGTCGCTGCCGCGCTGGTCCTTGTGCAGCCCGTTGAGCTGGTTCAGGAGGTCGAGTTGCTCCCGCTGGGTGTCCGCGGTCACATTTTGGTTGCGAATGTGGTCGATGACCTTCTTCGGGTCGAGGTTCTGAATGTGGCAGCCCTGGTACACGCCCGGGAGGAAGCTGTTGTTCCACAGCGCCGGCCCCACGACGGGCTTACCGGGGCACATCACCACGAACCCCGGCAGGTTCTGGTTCTCGGTGCCGAGGCCGTAGGTGAGCCAGCTTCCCATACTCGGCCGGATGGCCTGCGTGTTGCCGCAGGTCATCAGGAGCAGGCCCGGTTCGTGGTTCGGGATGTTCGTGTGCATCGAGCGGATGACACAGATGTCGTCGATGCACGCGCCGACTTCGGGGAAGATCTCGCTCACCTCGATCCCGCTCTGGCCGTACTTCTTGAAGGCGAACGGCGACTTGAACAGCGGACCGTTCTTGCTCCGCTGGGTCTTCGCCCCGACGGCGCCGATCGGTTGACCGTGCTGCCGCGTCAGTTCCGGTTTCGGGTCGAACGTGTCCACCTGCGACGGGCCGCCGTTCATGAACAGGTGGATGACGTGCTTGGCTTTCGGGGGGAAGTGCGCGACCTTCGGCGCGAGGGGGTTCGCGCTTGCGCCACCCCCGACCTTGCGGTCGGGGTTCGCCCACGCTTCGCCCGCGAGGACGCCCGCGAGGCCGAGAAGGCCCAGCCCGGTGCCGGAGCGCCGGAGCATCTCGCGCCGCGAAACTCCAAATTCATGACGCATCGCCGGTCCCCTCGGTATCTTCGCCGTCGGGTTCTTCGAGTTCGTACAGGAACACTTCCGAATCGATCAGAGCCTGCTCGAAGTACTGCAGGTACTCGGTGTCGGTGAAATCTTCGCGCCGCACGGGGCGCTGTTCGATCACTTCCAGCACCGCCCAGCCGTGTTCGGCGATCGACCCGGCGGCGATGTGCATCGCGTTCCGCAGCGTCTGGTCCTTGATCCAGCAATGCACCTCGGCGTCGGTCGCGTCGCCCATCTCCGAGTCTTCCGCCGGCGGTTCCTCGCCCTCGATGTTGAGTTCCATCCGCTCGGCCGCGACGCGCACGTACTGCATCGGGATGCGGACCCAGTCGTTCTCCGCCGGGTCTTCGCCGCCGGCCATCATCGACGCCTCGAAGACGCGGCTCGCCAGTTCGAGGGCCTCGTCGGCGGTGAGCGTGACGCCCTCGGCCGGGGCTTTCAGGGTGATCTTGTCGCCGTCTTGCGATACTTGCACGTCGGCCCGGTGATGCACGGAGTATTCGGGTCGGTCGGTCATTCGGCACCAGTAGATTGTGGAGTTCGCCCTCCGTTAATCTACGTACATCATCTCGTTACTGGCGAGCAGAACCTGCGCGTACTGCTGCCAGCGCGTCAGCTTGTCGTCCGCTTTGGGCGGCAATTTCAGGAACCGCAGGGCCAAATCGCGCTCCGCCTTCTCCGGGGCGCGGCCGAACGCCAGCCGGTACGCCGCGGCGATTCGCTCCTCGTCGGTCTTGCCCAACCCTTCCACGCGCTTGGCGAATGCCTGGGCCTGTGAAACCATAAACGCGCTGTTGAGTGCGAACAACTGCTGCTGCGGGACCGTCGTCACCACGCGCTTGTCAGCGGTCACGTTCGCGTCGGGGAAGTCGAACAGGCGCAGGAGGCTGTCGAGTTCGTGCCGGCTCACCTTCGCGTAAACCGTTCGGCGCCGGGCGCTCGCGTCGCTCAGGTTGAATGTCGGCCCGCCGAACCTGGGATCCAGGTTCCCGCTCACCGCGAGCAACGAGTCGCGCCAGTCCTCCACTTCGAGCCGCTTCCGCGTGCCGCGCCAGAGGTACACGTTGGCGGCATCGGTCTTGTCGTTATCGGGGTCCGGCTTGCTCTCCAGTTGGTAGACGCTCGCGGTCATGATCTGGCGGTGCAGCCACTTCATCGACCAGCCGTTCTTCACGAAGTTCACCGCGAGCCAGTCGAGCAGTTCCGGGTGGCTCGGCTTGTCGCCGAGCGCGCCGAAGTTCGATGGCGTGTTCACCAGCCCGCGGCCGAAGTGCCACGCCCACACGCGATTGACGATGACGCGCGCGGTCAGCGGGTTGTCCTTCGAGGCGATCGCGTTCGCCAGATCGAGCCGCGTAAAGTCTTTACCAGATTGCTTTTGCGAAGGCAACACCTGCAAGAAGCCCTTCGGGGCCTCCTCGCCCTTCGTCGCGGGGTTGCCGCGAACGTAGACCGGCATTCCGGGGCCGTTGCCGCTCACCACGTGAACCACCGCCGGCGCCGGCGGCATGTCCTTCTTCAGTTGAGCGACTTCCTCCATCAGCGGTTTGATCGTCAGCGCGCGGCCCACTTGCGCGGTGAAATTGCCCTTCCTGGCCTTCAGGTCGGCTTGCGCTCTCTTCAGTTTGTCTTCGGTTTGCTTGAGTTTGGTCTGCGCGTCGGTGTAAAGCTTCACCTCTTCGGCCGGGGCGAGCGGGGCGTCGGTCAGCTTCGTGCCCACGTAGATGCCGGCCAGCGAGTAGTAGTCCTTCGTCGGAATCGGGTCGAACTTGTGGTCATGACACCGCGCACACGCGACCGTCAGCCCCAAAAAGCCGCGCGTGAGCGTGTCCACGCGGTCATCGAGTTCGT
Source organism: uncultured Frigoriglobus sp. (assembly GCA_964495365.1). Classification (GTDB taxonomy): domain Bacteria; phylum Planctomycetota; class Planctomycetia; order Gemmatales; family Gemmataceae; genus Gemmata. The sequence continues at coordinate 55,268 of CAZBXY010000008.1, forward strand.
CGGCGTCGGCCCGCAGCCCGCACCCGGCGTCGCGGTAGTATTCGGCCCCCAGACCGAGGAACCCCAGCCCCGCGAACTTCTGGAACACGTCGGTCGGCGCGTCCGGCAACATGTCGCCGGCGATCTGCATCTTCACGAAGCGATCGTAGGGCATGTCGGCGTTGAACGCGGCGATGACCCAGTCGCGGTAGCGCCAGGCTTGCGTCTTGGGCTTCACGCCGAACGTGTGCGCCTGATCCTCCGCGTAGCGGGCCACGTCGAGCCAGTGCCGCGCCCACTTCTCGCCGTAGTGCGGCGAAGCGAGCAGCGTATCGACGACCTTCGCGAATGCGTCGGGCGATTCGTCTTTCAGAAACGCCTCGATCGCTTCCGGCGACGGCGGCAGCCCGGTGAGGTCGAAGTAGGCCCGGCGGATCAGCGTTCGCTTGTCGGCTTTCGTCGTGGGCGTCAGCCCCTTCTCGTCCCACGTCTGGTGAACGAATCGGTCGATCTCATTTCGGATTTCGACTTTCGGATTTCGGATTTCGGGCACCGCCGGCGGCCGAGGCGGTTGGAAGGACCAGAACTGCTTGCCCTTCTCGATGTCGATGGTGGAGGCTTTTGCGATCTCTCCTGTGCGCGGGTCAACGGCGCCGTCGGCGATCCACGTCTCGAAGTCCCTGATGACCGCGTCCGGGAGCTTGCCCTTCGGCGGCATCTGCACGTCGCCATCGTACTTCAGCGACTTGAGCAGCGTGCCGTCGGCGACCTTTCCGGGCACCATCGCGGCGCCGGAGTCGCCGCCCTTGAGCAGCCCGGCGCGCGTGTCGAGCTTCAGCCCGCCCTTGAGCTTGTTCTGCTTCGCGGCCTCTTCGGAGTGGCACTTGTAGCACTGCTCGACCAGCACCGGCCGGATCTTCGTCTCGAAGAACTCGACCTTCGTGGGGTCTGGCGGGTCGGCGCGCAGACCGGGCGCGACGACGAGAACGAGCGCGGCAGCGAGCGCGGGTCGGAGCATGTGGTAACTCGGAGCGAACCCGGAGGCAGCTCCGGGGCGTTTGGCGGGAACTTGACGCGGGCGGGAGAGACTCAACAGCTCGATAGTAACAAAATAGGACAAACCGGGCCAACAGGAAATCGGTGCCGATGGAAGCCGCTTGCGGCTTCGCGACAACCTTCCGGTACAATCTCCCAAGCCCCTTTCTCGATTGGTGCCGCCCGATGCCCGAACTGACCGCCGACGCGATCCGCGCCAACCTCGACGCCCTCGCCGCGCCCACCGGCGGGCTCGGCCAACTGGCCGCGTTCGCCGAGCGCCTGTGCGCCATCCAGCAGACGCTCGCGCCCGTCACGACGCCGCGCCGGCTGGTGCTGTTCGCGGCCGATCACGGCTCGACCGACGAGAGCGATGTCGCCCCGGCGATCCGCGAAATGGCGTTCGGGGCCTCCGCGACCGCGGTGCTGGCCAAGTTCACCGGCACCGACCTCGTTCTGGTCGATGTCGGGTCGTTGTGTCACCCGCTGGCGGAGTCGGCGAACTACCGGTGCCGCAAGGTGCGGTCGAGTTCGCGCGCGCACACCCCGGGGCCGGCGCTGACCGCCGACGAGTTCCGCGCCGCGTTCGCCATCGGCCAGAGCGAGGCCGAACAGGCCGCACGGGACGGCATGAAACTCGTGGCGACCGACGCGCTGGGCAAGTCGGGGCACGCGGCGGCGCTGCGGGTCCACAGCCGGCTCGCCCGGCTCACCGACGACGACCCGGTCCCGGCGCTGGCCGCGGTCGGGGGCGCGGATGTCGCCGCGGCGGCGGGGTTCGTCGCGCGGGCCGCGGAGCTGGAGCTGACGGTGCTGGTGGACGGCGCGATCGCCGGCGCCGCCGCGGAGGTCGCCGAGCGCCTGTGCCCGGGCACGAAAGCGAACGTGGTGAAAAGCGAAGAACCTAACCCCCCGGCCCCCTTCCCTAAGAAGGAAGGGGGAGAAAAACCCAGCACTCTTACCCCCCCTCTCCCTTCAGGGGAGGGGGTTGGGGGGAGGGGTTCTTCTCTCTTCGGTTCCGCCCCCTCCGACGGCCTGGGCGCGGTGCTCGCGTTCCGCGCGCTCGACGCGGCGGCCTCGATCGTCACCAACACCGCCCGGCGGATCAGCGGGCGCGAGCAAGTGGTGTCGATCAAGCGACGCAAGATCGCCATCTTCACCGGCAGCTTCGACCCGCCCTCCACGTTCCACCGGCGCGTGGCGAAAACCCTTCGCGCCAACGGGTTCGACGAGGTCATCGTGCGCCCCAACGGCCCGAAGTGCGGTTCCTACGAGATCGAGCACGCGACCCCGATCCACCGCGCGGTGATGGCCGATCTCGCGTTCCGCGATCTGCCCGGGGTGTCGGTCGATCTGGCCGACCTCGACGACGGCGTGTTCACCCCGCACTTCGCGTTCGACGACCTGTTCGCCGACCGCGGCGAGGTGTGGCACATCGTTTCCGACGAGTTCGTCACCAACGGGCGAAACGGGCAATCGTGGATCCAAACGAAGTGGGAGTGCGGGGAGGACGCGTGGCGCTCCGGGCGGTTCGTGGTGCTGCACCCCGACGAGTGCGCGCCCGATTCGCGCGACCTGCCGCCGATCCACCACCTCGTCACCGCCGACGGCCACGTGCCCACCGCCGACATTCGCACGCGGGTGTTCCAGGGCGGCAACGCGCGGCCCGACGTACCCGAAGCGGTCGATGCGTACATTCGGCGCTACGGGCTGTTCAGCGGTCAGCCGACCCCGCGCGAGACCCGCGTGCGGCTCACCGACGTGCGGCTGAAGCTCGTGTTCGACGAGCGCAACGCGAAGGCCCGCGGGGTCGCCGAGCGGTTCCGCCGCTACGAGTCCGCCGACCCGACACACATCCTCGTACTCGGCGGCGACGGCACGATGTTGCAAGCGATCCGCGAAAACTGGCGGCTGCGGCTCCCGTTCATCGGGTACAACGCCGGCACGCTCGGCTTTCTGATGAACGAATCGTTGCCCGAAGAACTGGAGAACAGCGAACTCTTACTGTACCGGCTGCCGATGCTGCGCGTGGACACCGAAACGGCCGACGGGCTGCGGGTGCAGGGGCTGGCGTGTGGCGATGCGTGGGTCGAGCGCGAGAGCGGACAGGCCGCGTGGCTGCGGATCGACGTGGACGGGCGCATGCAGGTGTCGAAGGTGGTGGGCGACGGGCTGCTCGTGGCGACGCCGACGGGGGCCAGCTCCTACGCGCGGGCGATGGGCGCCACGCCGGTTCCGCTGACGGCCCCGGTGCTGACGCTGGTCGGCTCGAACGTGTTCCTGCCGCGGTTCTGGCGGCCCGTGTCGCTAACGGAATCCGCGGTGGTGCGGATCACGAGCCTGACCCACGCCGGCGAACCGGGCCTCAACAGCAAGCGTCCGGTCCGCGGGTTCATCGACGGGCGCCCGGTGGGCCTGGTGCGGTCGATGGACATCCGCGCGAGCGCGGTCGCCGCGGTGGAGCTGGGGTTCACGCCCGAGTTCGACCTCTCGGCCCGGCTCTTGCGGTCGATGTTCCCGCCGGAGGGAATGTGACGACAGGAGTCAGGAGACAGGAGGCAGAAGACAGGGAACAGGAAGCAGGAGTCAGGGAACAGGAGATAGGAATCAGGGGACAGGAGACAGGAAGCAGGAAGTCGGAGTCAGGAGACAGCACGGATTTCAGCCCCGGAGGGGCGTCCGATGTTAGCCCGGGGTGAAGCGAGCCGAAGGCGAGCGCAACCCGGGAACGCAA
>CAZBXY010000009.1:0-23244 GCA_964495365.1 uncultured Frigoriglobus sp.
CCGTCGATCTCGTACTCCACCGGGTCTTCGGTGGTGATGATTTTCACGTCGATCTCGTTGAGTTCCGAGAGCGCCGAGTACAAAGTGGTGGTCTTGCCCGAACCGGTCGGTCCGGTGACGAGGATGATGCCGTTGGGCTTCTTGATGAGCGCCCGGAACTGGGCGAGCACGTCCGGCGGCATCCCGACGCGGTCGAGCGACAGCCCGACGTTGGTCCGGTCCAGCACCCGGATGACAACGCTCTCGCCGAACAGCGTGGGGAGCACGGAAACCCGCATATCGACCGGGTTGCCGCCGACGTTCAGTTCGATGCGCCCGTCCTGTGGGAGCCGGCGCTCGGCGATGTCGAGGTTCGACATGACCTTGATGCGCGAGGCGATGGCGGTCGCGAGGTGGCGGGGCGGCGGCACCATCTCGTAGAGCACGCCGTCGCACCGGTACCGCATCTTGTACTCGTCCTCGAACGGCTCGAAGTGGACGTCCGAGGCGTGGTCGCGGATGGCCATCAAGAGAACCATGTTGATGAGCTTCCGCACCGGCGCGGCGTTGGCCATTTCGATCATGTCGCCGATGTCGATGCTGGTCTCGCGGCCGTACGAGGCGGTGCCGATGTCGGTGCCCTCGAGGGCCGAGATCAGCGAGCTGATCGACTCCTCTTTCTCGGTCGAATAGGCCTTGGCGAGCAGCGCCTCGATCTGCTTGGGCGGGGCCAGAACCGGGCTGACCTGCCGGATGTTCAGGAGGTTCCGCAGGTCGTCCATCGCCTGCATGTTGTTGGGGTCGGACATCGCGACCGTCAGCACGTCGCCCTCGTAGGAGAGCGGGACGAGCTTGTACATCTCGGCGATGTTCTTCATCACCAACTTGACGGCATTCGGGTCCGGCTTGGTGTCCTCGAGGTTGGCGACCCGCATCCCGTGGAGTTCGGCGGTCGCCTGGAGCAGCTGGTCCTCGTTCAGAAGCCCGCGCTGGATCGCGAGTTCGCCGAGCGTGGCGTCGCTGGTCCGCATTTCCTCGTAAATCGACTCGATTTGGGCACCGTCGAGGAACCCGAGGTCTTCGAGTTTGCGGGCGAACTGGAGCGTGTTGGCGTCGATGTGGGAGAACCGGTTCTTGGCCGGTTGCGGCTTTTTCTGCGGCGTCACCGATTGCGACGCCGCCGGCGGCTTGGCGCCGCCGGCCGGCGGGGTGCCGGGCTTCTGGCCGGGCTTACTCACCTGCGGTGCGCCGGGCTTGGTCGGCGCCGGCGTTCCGCCGGCCGGCTTCGCCCCTTGTCCTTGTCCCTGAGCGGGCTGCGCCGGCTTCTGGCCCGGCGCCGGGGGCTTCGTGCCCGGGTTCGGCGCCGGCTGCGCCGGCTTTGGCCCGGGCGGGGTTGTGGGCTTCTGGCCCTGACCTTGCGCGGGCTGACCGTTGCCCGCTTGCGCGGGCTTGTTCGTCCCGTCGGCGGGCTTCTTGGACGGCAGGTTCGGGTTGTTCGGCGGGGTCGGGGTAGACATCGGTATTCCGTTATGTGTGTGATCGAGGACGGTGGTTAGTGGGCAGTGGACTGTGGGCAGAAAGCCAGGTGCGGCAGTTCTTCGTCTTCGCTGCTCGCTGCTCCGCCCGCTGCCCACTCACGACAGGTCATTCGTCATCGTCGTCATCGTCGTCGTCATCCTCGTCCTCGTCCCCGTCGTCCATCTCCTCGTCATCGTCCAGCCCGCGTTCGGCGTGCGCGATCTTCGCGGCCAGGTCGTTGGGGCGACTGGACTTCAGCAGCACCTCTTCCTTCTCGCACAGGTCTTCGCGCCACAGCCGAAACAGCGAGTCGTCCAGCAGGTACATGCCGTGCTTGCGCCCGGTTTGCACCGACGAATCGATGCGGTACGTCTTGTTTTCGCGGATCAGGTTCCGAATGGCCGGCGTGACCACCATCATCTCGTAGGCCGCGATCAGCCCCTCGGGCTTTCGCGGCAGGAGGGCTTGCGACAGCACCCCGATCAGCGAACCCGCAAGTTGCGTGCGGATCTGATCTTGCTCGTTTTCGGGGAACACCGTCACGACCCGGTCCACCGTCGAAGCGGCGCCCGAGGTGTGCAGCGTGCCGAACACCAGGTGCCCGGTTTCGGCGGCTTCCAGGGCCGCGCGGATCGTATCGAGGTCGCGCATTTCGCCGACCATGATCACGTCGGGGTCCTGCCGCAGCGCGCGGCGGATGCCCTCCTTGAAGTCCGGTACGTCGATGCCGACTTCCCGTTGGTTGACCGTGCTTTTCTTGTGTCGGTGGTAGTACTCGATCGGGTCTTCCAGCGTGATGATGTGCCGGTCGTAGTTGTCGTTAATGAAGTTGACCATCGACGCGAGCGAGGTCGTCTTGCCCGAGCCGGTCGGCCCGGTGACGAGCAGCAGCCCGCGCGGCCGAATGATGAGCGAGCGGATCGCTTCGGGCGTGCGCAGTTGCTCGAACGTGAGGAACTGGCTCGGGATGCGCCGCATCACGATGCCGACCGATTGCTTCTGCTTGAACACGGCGACGCGGAACCGGACACCGTCGAGGTACTCGATGGCAAAGTCGGACCCGCCGCGGCTCTGAAGTTCCTGTTGGCACCGGTCCGGGGTAATGGACTTCATCAGCCCGGTCGTGTCGTCGTTGTCGAGGATCAGCCCGCCGAGGTCGAGCTTCTTCAAACGCCCTTGGTGGCGCACGACGGGCGGTTGGCCGACGCTGATGTGCAGGTCGCTGGCTTTCAACTGGATCACAGTTGCCAGCAACTTCTCCATCGAGACTCTTTGAGGCACGGCATCCCCTCGCTGAGGGCGCAGTTTCCCCGCCCCCGGTGACGAAATTATTACAACCCGTTACGGCCCGGCCAATTTTTAGTCATTGGTCATGGGTCGCGACCCGTCTCCGAAACGGCTATCGATGGCGTAAGTCACGAAGGACTAAGGACCACCTCACCCCTCGTCCGCCACCAGCACTTCCGCGTGGCAGGTGCTCAGAACCTCGTCGAGGGTCGTGCTTCCCCTCAACACCTTCAGGATACCATCGTCGAGGAGCGTACGCATCCCGCTGCCGGTACGGGCTTTACGGCGAAGTTCCTGTGTCGGAGCCTGCGCGAAGGTCAGTTCGCGAATGACTGAAGTCATCCGCATCATTTCGAAGATCCCCTGCCGACCGCGGTAGCCGGTTTGGCGACAGTGGTTACACCCGCGGCCCTTCATAAAGTTGGCCTTCGCCAACTGCTCTTGCGTGATGCCCGCGGCGCGGATTTCGGACGCCTGGGGCTGGTACGGCTCCTTGCACTTGGGGCAGTTCACCCGAACGAGCCGCTGTGCCATGATCGCGATCACGGAGCTGGCGATGAGGAACGGGGGCACGCCGATGTCGGCCAGTCGGGTGACAGCACTGGGCGCGTCGTTCGTATGAAGCGTACTGAAAACCAAGTGTCCGGTCAGAGAAGCCTGGACCGCGATTTCTGCCGTCTCCTTGTCGCGGATTTCCCCGACCAGGATAATGTTAGGCGCTTGTCGGAGCATCGCCCGGATGATGCGGGCGAAGTCCAGCCCGATCCCGTGCTTGACCTCCACCTGATTGATGCCCGGCAGGTAGTACTCGACCGGGTCTTCGGCCGTGATAATCTTGCGGTCCGGGCGGTTCAGTTCGTTCAGCGCCGAGTACAGAGTTGTGGTCTTACCTGAACCGGTCGGCCCGGTGACGAGGAAGATGCCGTTCGGTCGCTTGATAATCTGTTGGAACTTCATGTAGTCGTCGTCAGCGAATCCGAGGTCGCGGATTGAGACCTGGATGTTGCCCCGGTCTAGAATCCGCATGACGGCCGCTTGCCCGTGAACCGAGGGGAGCATACTCACGCGCAGGTCGAAGTGTTTGCCCTGGACGGTCATCTTGATCCGCCCGTCCTGCGGCCGGCGCTTCTCCGAGATGTCGATGCTCCCCATGATCTTCAAACGCGAGAGCAACGGTGCCAACAGGCGCCGCGGGGCCGCGTCGCGCTCGACCAGAACGCCATCGATCCGGTAGCGAACCCTGACGCGGTCGGCAAAGGGTTCGATGTGGATGTCCGACGCGCGAAGGTTGATCGCTTCCTGGATGATGAGGTTGACGAGCCGGACGACGGGGGCATCGGAGTCATCCGCCGCGGCGATCGAGCCGGCCGTTTCGGTCTGGGTGAACTCGATCGCGGTATCGGTGAATTCGACCAGCATCGAGTCCACCGACTCGGTTTCGCTCTGGCCATAGTTCCGGTTGATCGCGTCCTGGATCTGCTCCTGGACCGCAAGGACCGGTCGGATCTCCTTGTTCAGAATGAACTGGAGTTTCTGGACCGTGTCGTAGTTGGTCGGGTCGGAGGTAATCAGTTCGAGGGTGTTGGAGTTGTCTTCAAGCTGGAGCGGGATGACGACGTTCTCACGGGCGACCGATTCGGGTACCAGTTCGATGACCGACTTCGGGATGGTGATCTCCGCGAGGTCCACGAACTTCATGTTGTAGAACTCGGCGATCGCGCCCATCACCTCGTTGGCGGTGAGATACTGCTGTTTGATGATGGCGTCCTGGAGCTTCATGCCGTTGGCGGAGGCGATGCTCTCGGCCTCGGCGAGCTGGTCGGAACCGATCATCCGCTTCTTGAGCAGAATGTCCGCGAAGTCGCCACGGGCTTTGGCCATGATGGACGCTCCTTGCGTGAAACCGAGTTAGTGAGACGGGTTCGGGTTGAATCCGTGGGCCGATCGCGCTGGGTGAAGATGAGGGCGAATGAACCGGGGCCGACATTGGTATCCGAAACGAAAAAACCGCCGAGCATGAATGACTGATGAGTTCAGTGTGACACGCCGGCGGCGGGCAATTCAAGAGAAAAGAAGTTAGAACAGTCCAGATTTCCGAACTTTTGCGACCCAATCGGCTGTCTCCTCTCGCGTGCCGCGCCTCACTTGCATTCGCAATCTCGGCTGCACGCGGGATCACACGTCCACGTCCCACACAACGACCTTCCCGTCTTCGGTGCCGGCGGCGCCCAGTGTGCCGTCGGGACTGAACGCCACCGACACCAGCTTGCCGGCCTTCCAGTCGAGCGTGCGGAGCTGTTCGCGTGTCTCCGCGTTCCAGAAAGTCACGGTGCCGTCGGTCCGCGCGCACGCCACCGGGCCGCGCGGGTGGACCGCCATCCCGCTCACATACGGCCTCCGGGGGTGAACCAGTTCGCCCGCCGGCGCGCCGGTCGCGGCATCGAATAGCTGAACGGTGCGGCTGTCGGTGCGGACCAGCAGTTTCGCGCCGTCCGCGGTGAACGCGAGTTGCTGCACCGGGCTTGCGGGGTCGAGGGGGCTCGTCACGAGCGGTCCGCCGGCTCGGTCGTGGAGTTGAACTTCGCTTTGTATCCGACCGCCGGTCGCGAAGAGCGCCACCACGGCGAACCGCGACCCGTCGGAGTTGAAAACCGGACGGAACAACGGACACGAGGAGACGTTCGCGGTCCAGCGTTCGCGGCGGTCAAGTTGGACGCAGTACGCGGAGCACGAAACCAGCCCCTTGGGAGTTCGGAACTCGGTGGAGTGGCTCGCGGTGAGTAGCAGATTCGTCCCGTCGGGCGACAGGGCCATCTCGGGGGGGTGGTTGGCAAGGACAAGGCTGCGGGGTACCTCGCCCGCGGTCGGATCGAGCGCGAACACGGCCTCATGAGGACTGGAAACTTCGCGGCGGCTGAAGAAGAGCGTGCGGTCGGTCGGGTGAAAGACGAGGGACAGAAGCGGGACGCTTGGGCTGCGGTAAACGAACCGTCGCTCGCCGGCGGTCGCGTCCCAGACCTCGATGTCGCCCGGCGCGCCGAACGTGCTGCTCGCCGCCGCAACCAGCCCCCCGGGGCCGACCGCGAGCAGGTTCAGCGGGCGCGGGTTATCGCTCTGAATGATTCGCATGGTCGCGGCCTTCTTTGTGGGGTGGGCCTCTGGCCTGCCAAAGCTAAGAGGCAGGCCAGAGGCCCACCCCACAACAAGCATTTCACACGTCCACGTCCCACACCACCGCGCGGCCGATGGCGCGCTTGCCCTCTTGCGGTACGGTGCCCGCGCTGATCGTTGCGGCGCGGGTGCCGTCGGGGCTGAAGCACACCGCCCGCAACGCGCCGATGTCCCACGCGAACGCCCGCGCGACCTTCCACGTCGCGGTGTCGTAGAGCGTCACTGTGCCGGAGTCGCCCGCCGCCGCGAGCAGCGCCCCGGACGGGTGAAATGCGACCGCGCGGCACGTCGCGCCGGCCGCCGGCGTCAAGTCGGATGGCGCCTTCATCCCGCGGGCGAGTGCCTGGAACCGGACGCGGCTCTCGTGCGGGTACGCGAAGTAGCGGCCCGACGGGTGAATGGATAGCGTCAGCCCGGCGTTGTCCTTCAGCGCGGTGCCTTCCTTCGCCGACATCGTCTTGCGGAAGATCAGTTCCCCGTCGATCACCGACCGTACCACCAGCCCGTCGAACGGCTCGTCGCGGCCGTAGCGGTATTCGAGCGCGGCGAACACACCGGCCGCGGCGCAGATCGCCCCGAACCGGTAGTGCGAGCCGAGCGTCGTCCCGGACCACCTCTTCCCTGTCGCCGGGCGCTCGATCGTCCACACTTCGCGCACGCCCGATTTCGTTCGCGGGGCGAGGTCGAAGCGGCTCAGCTTGCCGCGATCGTGGCTGACCAGGAAGAACCCGCCGGCGGTGTCGAAGTGGAACCACGACGGCCCACCGGACGGCAGTTCGGTCGCCTTCTCGGCGCCGCTCTTGAAGTCCAGAACGCGCGTGTGGCTGTGCCCGGACACGTACAGGTAGACGCGGGCCGCCGTCGGGGCGAGGGCGCACCGTTCGAGGGTGGCCTGCACCCGCTTGGGCCGGCGCGGGGGCGCGTCGAGCCACCGGGGCCACAGTTGAAGATAGTTCTCGGCGGTGGCCAGCAGTGACTGCCCGTCCGGCGAGAACAGGAGCCGGTCCGGCTCGCGCAGGTTGGTCTGAAGGGTGAGCATTCCTCAACTGTAACAGAGCCGACGAGCTTCGGCGCGTTTCTGCTTATCCCCGAGTATTACACCGCGAGGAACCGTTGCAAGAACGGGCGCAGCGTGTCCTCCGGGTACAGCACCCAGGCGAAATCGCGGCGCTGAAGGATCGCGTTCGCGCCCACTTCGCTCCGCACGCGCCGCAGGTCCGCTTCCGTGTCGGGGATTTGGCCCGCGACGAGTGCCCGCAACCGCTCCTTGATGTGCTGGAGCACGCGGAACCATTCGCGGCGCGCCGCGTGATTCGCATACGGCGGTTCGTTCGCCGCCAGCGCCGCGTGCGCATCGATGAGGGCCTTCACGTTCGCGTCGGCGCGCTGCTCCGCGGTGAGGCAGTGCTGCGGGTTCCATTGCAGATCGCGCAACTTCCGCTCCGCGCGTTCGAGGTCGTTCGCGGTTGAAGGGAACGCCGGCAGCGGGAGGTGGAGCGTCGCGGAGAGTACCTGATACGCGGGCGGCTCGATCCCGAAGTAGTCGCGGATGATGGCGTCGGTCACCTCGTCGTACTTCCCGCCGCCGATGCCGTGGATGAAGAAGTCGCCGAGGCACACGCGGGCGAACAGCGTAAGCGTCAGCGCCCGCGGGCGGAGCGAGCGAACGTCGCTGGTTGCGGTGGCCCGTTCGCGCCGCCCGGTTGCGGTGCGCACCCAGAACGGCGCTTCGCCCTCCGCGAGGTCCGGCGCCGGGTGGTTCGCGCTGCGGACGCCGTTGGCCGCACGGTGGGCGCGGATCGCGGCGTTGTACGCTTGGCGGAACTGCGGCAGGTCGCCGAGAATGTGTGCGGCGAACACACGGAACGCTTGTGTCTGCGACACACGGCTGACGGGCAGTTCGAGGTTATCGCAGCCCCAGGCGCGTTCGAGGTCGCGGCGCATCGCGGTGAACGCTTCGCCGATGTTTTTCGCGTGCGCGTGAGACTTCGCCAACAGCGGTTTGTAGCCCCAATTCGCCCACAGCGGCGAAGCGCGATCCGCGAACGTGCGGAACAACTCCTCATCAATCACCACGCGGTCTTCGTAAGGGGCTTCGCCGGCGAATGTGTCGAAGCTGAGGCTTTCCATTCGCACCGAAGTCGGGTCGCCGGCGCGGAACGTGGGGAACCGCAGCGAAGTGTTTTTGAGCGTGTCGTTATCGACGACGAGGTGGAGCGGGACGCCGCCGAGCTTCCTGGCGAGGCCGTTGAGCGCGAAGTTCTTCACCCACACGCCGGGGTGCGACAGTTCCGGCTGGTGCCCGGCGAGTAGTAGTGGGGTGTCCGGTAGTGAGCCGCGACCGGGAGGGAGCGGGCCAGCCATCTTCGCCAGACGCGGTTGGCCCGCTCCCTTCCGGTCGCGGCTCAATTCCAACACCTCGCGCCGCGCCAGCGCCCGCAGTTCGCGAAGCGGAAGCCCACCCACAACCACATCCGCGCGGTCGAGTAACCGGCGGTTCGCCTCGACCAGCGCCGGGATCGCGTCGAAGCTCGGTTCGGCCAGCACCGCGCCGTTCGCGGTCGGCGCGCGATACTGGCGGCTCATCCGCACGACCCCGGGCACGCGCAACACCCGCCGACCGCGGGCAACACGTCCCGTTCGGCCGCCGCGAGTACCCCGCGATAGTACGCGAGCCGCTCGGTCGGGTCGTTCATCACCCCGCCGAACGCCCGCTTCGGGTCGAGGTACAACCGCGGCACCGCGATTTCCTTCACGCGCAGTTCCTGGCGGGCCGCTTGCACCCACAGTTGCAGCGGCATCCCCCATCCGCGCTCGGTGATGGAGAGCTTCTCGAGCGCGCCCCGTCGGTACGCCTTGAACCCGCAGAAGGTGTCGGTCAGGTTCAGCCCGTAGCGCTGGTTGATCTCGCTCGTGATCGTCGCGTTGATGAACCGGCGGTCGGTCGGGGCGGGCGTGTCCTGGCGGAAGTCGCGGAGGTAGCGCGACCCGGAGACGATGTCGCAGTCGTGAATCGCTTCGAGCAACACCGGGATGCGTTCCGGCTGGTGCTGGCCGTCGCAGTCCATCGTGACGAGTACGTCGAAATCGCGTTCCCGGGCAAACGCGAACGCCGAAATGAGCGCTGACCCGTACCCGCCGTTGGCGGCGTGATCGACGCGGAACAGCCCCGGCTCGCGGTCGAGCAGCTCGGCGGTGCCGTCGGTGGACCCGTCGTTGACGACGAGAATATTCGCGCTGTACCGCCGAACCTCGGCGAGCACGCCGGCGACGTATTTCGCCTCGTTGTAAACGGGAATCGCGGTGAGAACGCGCATGAGGGGCTTTCGTGTCGCGGTGCGGGCGAGCTTCCGCATTCTACCCGCACACCACATATCTAAACAAACCGCCAACCAGTCTGAACCTTTCAGGATCACGGGTTGCGGAGCGCTTCCGCGTTCCAGGCCTTGATGAGGCCGCGGTTGTCGCCGGTGACGAGCGTTCGGCTGTCAGGGCTGAAGGCAACGGAGTTCAGTGAACCGTCAAGTCGGTACGAGGCGAGCAATTTCCCGCCGTTTACATCAATCACGTAGAGGTTTGGTTGCCCTTTGGCCCAGACGCACGCCGCGAGCGTGCGTCCGTCCGGGCTGAAGGCGAGTGCGCTCACCGTGCGAGTCCCAGCCGGAATCGTTGCTCGCGGCGTCCAATCCTTACCGGCCTTCTCCACGTCCCACAGGAACACAGACGCGTCACCGTCGCCCGTGGCGAGCGTTTTGCCGTCGGGGCTAAACCGCATCGACTCGATCGGCCCCACGTGCGTCGGCTTGACGGTCGCGACCTCGGTGAGCTTGAGTTCGTCTCCGGTGGCGATGGCGTAGAGCGTGAGGTCGCGCTTCTCGCGCGAACTGAGCGCGAGAAGCGTGAGGTCGGAATTGGCGGTCACGGTCGGCGGTGTGCCGTCCAAAAAGCCCGGCAGTTTCATTTTCTGCCACGTATCGCGAACGGGTTTTTTCGGGTCGGGCACGAGCGGCGGCATTCTTCCGCTCCTGAGCCAGAAACCCTCAAAACCCCAATCCATCAGCCAGAGGCAGTCCGAAGTGTCCGCGTTAAACCAGACGCCGATAGGCCAGCCCGGCAATTCCTTCGCAACAACACTTGCGCCGTCGGCTAACCGAACTTCCTGTGGTGAATGTGCTGTGACCAGAACAGTTCCGGCTTTGGTCGTCGCGTTCGCACGCATCACCCAGCCACATGAGTCGCATTCTCTCAGTTTGTGATTCAGCGTCTCTTTCCGCGTCGCAACGTCCCACGCGAACAACCGGTTGTCAAACCTCAAATCAGAGCCAGGCTTCTCCCAGACTTGCGCCACCAACGTCTTTCCGTCTCGCGAGAAACCGACCCATTGCACGTAGTGCGGTGTCTTCCCGTCCGGAACGTCTCGATCTCCCACAGCGGTTTCGGCTGGGCTTGCGATGGGGCGACTGCGAAGCCGAGCGCGATCAGAGCGAACGTGCAGCGCGACATGAGCGACCCTCCGCGACGCGAATCTCGAACCAGTGTACCACGGTCGGCGGTTGTGGGAAGCCGATCGGCCGCGGTTACTCCCACAGGTGCCGCGAGCCTATACCAAAGACACCATGCCAACGGTCGTCCGCAAGCTGCTGGAGCTGATCCGCTTCAGCCACACGATTTTCGCCCTCCCGTTCGCGCTGCTCGCCGCGGCGCTGGCGTGGACGGACGAGCCGTTCCGCTGGCCCGATCTCGTCGGCATCCTGCTGTGCATGGTGACCGCCCGCAGCGCCGCGATGGCGTTCAACCGCGTCGCCGACCGGCACATCGACGCCAAGAACCCCCGCACCGCGACCCGACACCTCCCCGCCGGCACGCTCAGTGTGGGGGCCGTGTGGGCGTTCACGGTTGTGTGTTGTGTCGGGTTCGTCGCGTCCACGGCGATCTTTGCCGCCCGCGAGCCGGCGAATTTCTGGCCGCTGTACCTGAGCGGCCCCACGCTGCTGTTCGTGCTGGGTTATTCGCTCGCGAAGCGGTTCACGTCGCTCGCGCACTTCTGGCTCGGCGCGGCGCTGATGCTCGCGCCGGTCGCGGCGTGGGTCGCGATCCGCGGCTTTGTGGACATGACAGTGCCGCTACTACTCGGCGGCGCGGTGGCGGCCTGGGTGGCCGGGTTCGACATCCTCTACGCCTGCCAAGACTACGCATTCGACAAGGACGCGGGCTTGCACAGCGTCCCGGCGCGGGTCGGCGTCCCCGCGAGTCTCCGCATCGCCGCCGGGTGCCACGCGGTCATGTTCGGGCTGCTTGTGGGGCTGTACGGCGCCTCGCCGCACCTGGGAAACGTGTTCCTGGCGGGTCTGGTCGCGGTCGGCGCGCTCTTGGTGTACGAACACCGCCTCGTGCGGGCGGATGATTTGACGCGCGTGAACCGCGCGTTCTTCCACGTCAACGGGGTCATCAGTTTGGGGCTGCTGGCCATCGTTCTCGTCCAACTGGCGCTCAGGTAGCAAAGGCAGAATGGCCACAAAAAAGCACAAAGGGCACAAAAGAAGACCGAGGACAGAGACTAACCACAGAGCCGCAGAGAGGTACCCGCGCAGCGGGGGAGAAAAGACAAGAGCAGAGTACTTCAGAACACTCTGTCTCTTTGGTATTCTCTCCCCCGCTGCGCGGGTACCTCTCTGCGGCTCTGTGGTTAGTTCTTCTGCTTCTTTTTGTGCCTCTTGTGCTTTTTTGTGGCCATTCTGCCTTCTGTCTTCACTACTTGCGTAGCAACAGAATGACGATCCCCGCGAGCGCCAGAACCAGCGCCACGGACAGCGAGATGAGTAGCGCCGTCGGGCTGACCGGGGCCGGCGCGGGTGCCGCAAGGGGCGGAACCGGCGCCGGGCGCCGGGTCGGTGTCGTGTCCTCGTTGCTCGCGCCCAGGGTCATTTCGTCGAATTGCGGCAACCGGCTCGCGGGGACGTGCCCGCCGATCCGGGCCGAGTCGGGGCCGGGCGGGACCGGCCGGTTGGTGATCGCCGGCGATGAGCCGCCCGTTCCGGTGCGCATCGCGGCCACGATGATCTGCGAGGTCGAGCCGGACGACCGCGAGGCCGGCGGTCCGGGCACCGCGGCCCGCGCCAGGGCCACCCGCCCCGGCGGCTCGGGGATCAGCGACGGGTCCGGAAGCGGAACCTCCTCGTAGTCGAACGGGGCCAGCGCCTCGAACACCTCGGCCGCGGTATCGAACCGGTCGTCGGGCCGCTTCTGCAACATCCGGTGAACCACCGCGGCCAGCTCCGGCGGCACCTCCGGCCGTAACCGGTTGATCGGCACCGGCTCCTTGATCTGCTGCCACACCAGCTTCTGCGCGGTCCGCCCCTCCGGGAACAGCGGGCGCCCGGCCAGCAGGAAGTACAGCGTCGCGCCCAGCGAGTACAGGTCGGCCCGCGCGTCCACGCCCGAACTGTCCACCGCCTGCTCCGGGGCCACGTAATCGGCCGTGCCCAGGATGCTCTTGTTGTCCAGTTGCTTGGTCAGCCCGCTGCCGGCGTCGGCCTCCGACCGCACCAGTCCCAGGTCCAGGATCTTCACCAGCCCGGTGCGCTCCAGGATCAGGTTCGCGGGCTTGATGTCGCGGTGAACGAACCCCATCTCGTGCGCGTGCTGGAGGCCGAACGCGACCTGCCGGGCGTAGTGGCACGCGACGCCCACGTCGCGCGGCCCGTGCCGGTTGACCAGCGCCTGGAGGCTGACCCCCTCCACGTATTCCATCACGAGAAAGAGGATCTTGCCGTCCTGCGAGAGGTCGAAGATGCGGACGATGTTGGGGTGGTCGAGGGTGCCGGCGGCGCGGGCCTCGCGGAAGAACCGCTCGCGGGCCACCGGGTCGCTCTCGAACGCCTGCGGGTGCAGCACCTTCAGCGCCACGAGCCGGCGCATCTGGGTGTGTTCGGCCAGAAACACCTGGCCCATCCCGCCCTGGCCGAGTTGGTCGAGGATCAGGTAGCGGTCGCCGCCGAGCAAAAAGCCCTTGTACTTCCCCGCGGCCAGCTTGTCGGCGTGGAACTGGGTGAGCAGGCCCGCGGCCACGAGCTGTTCGAGGATTGTGTCGGGGGTGTCGAAGTCGAGGGTGGATTCGCGCGCAGCGAGGAACCCCTCCAGCCGGTCGGCCGGCACCAGCTTGCTTTTTCGCAGCCGGTCGAACAGTTCGGGAACGCTGGCTGGCGCGGGCATCACGGCCCCAATAGGGATTGTGGTACGAACGCGAGCGAGTCGAGCGAGTCGAAGCAGCATACCACACCGGCGGCGGAACGGCCCGCCGTTCGGCGGTTCACCGCACGAGCGCGACGAGCGCGGCCGCGGCACCGATAACGGCCAGGGCGATCAGGATCAGCCCCGCGACCGCCTTCAACGGCACCCCGGTGCGGGCCGGGGCCGCCGGCGTGACCCGCGGGCCGCACACGACCGCGGTATCGGTCAGGCCGGGCCAGTCCGGGGTCAGCCCCAGTTCGGCCGGTAAATCGACCAGTTCGATCGGCACCGCCAGCGCGTCGTCGGTGATCGCGCCGCCGGTGCCGACCCCCTGTGTGTCCAGGGCCGGGTCCGGTCGATTCAGTTCGGCATACAAATCCTCGGCCGCGGGCGCCGGCGCGGGCGGTTCGGGAACGTCGGCCGGGGGCGCGGCCTCGGCCGGGACCGCGGGTGCTCGCAGGGCGGCCGGCTTGATGATCCGCAAGGTCTCCGGCAGCGCGTCGTCGGCCGGGCCGTGTTCCGTCTGCCGGCGCTCGTGCGCGGTGCTGTCGGATACCGGGCGGAACAGCCGGCCGGGGTATTCGGGGCCGGGCGCCGCCCACGGGTACAGGGCCGCGACCGCGGTCGCGGGCGACGGGTACCGCTCGTCCGGGTCGCGGGCCATCAGCCGCCCGATGATCCCGGCGAATTCCGCCGGCACGTCGGGCCGCAGCGCGTACAGCGGCGGCGGATCCTCGGTCTGCTTGGCCTCCAGCTTCCGCCGCACGTCGGCCATCGTGTACGGCGGGTGCCCCGCGATCAAGAAATAGAGCGTCGCGCCCAGCGCGTAGAGGTCGGCCCGCACGTCCACGTTCGAACTGTCTTCGGCCTGCTCCGGGGCGAGGTAGTCGAGCGTGCCGAGGATCACGTCGGCCCCGCCGGTGCGCGAGTTCCCGTCGTCGTGGGTGAACCGGACGATGCCCAGATCCAGAATCTTGACGGACCCGCGGCGGTCGATCAAGAGGTTTGCGGGCTTGATGTCGCGGTGAACCAACCCGACGGCGGCGGCCTGGGCCAGTCCGTCGGCCACCTGTACCCCGACCGAAGCGGCTTCGGCGGCGGAAAACGTGCCGGTCCGGGCCACTGCGGCCTGGAGGCTCACCCCGTCCACGAACTCCATCACGAGGTACGGCGGCTCGTGCGTCATGTTCACATCGAACACACGCACGATGTTTGGATGATCGAGAGCGGCGGCAGCCCGGGCCTCGCGCACGAACCGCTTGCGGGCGCCGGGGTCGGCCCGCAGCGCGTCGGAGAGCGCCTTCACGGCGACCCGGCGCCCCAAAACCGCGTGTTCGGCCAGAAACACGCTCCCGGTTCCGCCGCGGCCCAGTCGGTCGAGCACCTTGTAGGCGCCCAGCCACAGCCGGGATCCGCGGCCGAGGGACACCTCGTTCGCCTGGAACTCCGTGAGCAGGCCGTCGGCGACCAGTCGCTCCAGCGCCGCGGGGGCGTCGGCCGGGGTGTGCCGCTCCGCAAAGGCGCGCAGCCGCCCCGGCTCAACCAGCCGGTCGCGGCCGAGCGCGTCAAAAACATCCTGTACCGTCACGGGCCGTGTCATGCGGGGCCACAATTCGGCTCACCGCCGGGGTTCGGTGACCGGCGATTATTCCAGGATAGAACACGATTCGCCCGCGCCGGCAATTCTGCGCAAACCGCGCGCCTTGTGGCCGGGGCGTGTTCTAAGGTTGTCGGGGCATTTGCCGGCGCTCGCGCCGTGCCCACAACCCTGTTACCAGCGGAGGGCCGCCCATGCGGCGCTCTCATAATTCGCGGCGCCGCGGCGTCGCCTCGATCGAACTGGCGTTCGTCACCATGCTGCTGGTCATCCCGCTGATGATCGGCATCTGGGAGGTCGGGCGGCTGGTGCAGGTCCAGCAGATCGTCAGCAACGCGGCCCGCGAGGGCGCGCGGCTGTCGGCCCAGGCGTACACGATCAACGCCTCGGGCGACCCGACCCAGATCCGGGTGACCAGCGGCAGCGCGAGCGTGAAGGACGCGGTGTACGACTACCTGTACTCCGCCGGGCTGACCAACCTCAGCCCCGCCGACGTGACCGTGACGTTCGGGTTCACCACGTCCCGGACCACCGACTACGTCCCGATCGCGACCGACCCGATGGGCACCAGTTGGCCGGCCGGCAGCACGCCGACCGAACCGTGCTACGGGGAAAAGGGGATGATCTTCACCGTCACTGTCACCGTCCCGTGGGACAAGGTGCGGTGGATCAACATGGGGCTGATTAACCCGAACAATGTGACGTTCACCTGCACCTGGCAGATGCTCCTGAACGAACGGTTCCAGGTCAACGAACAACTACCAACCTGGTGAGAAGAGTGGGCAGTGAGTGGTGGGCCGTGGACAGTGAAGACGGAAGACCGGGCCACGTTCCTTCCGCCGCTGTCTCTGCTGTCTTCACAGCCCACAGCCCACAGCCCACTACCCACTGCCCACTCCGAGTGTACCCATGCTCGCCACCCGGCTCCGCCGCTCGCACCGCCGCCGCGGTCTGACCATCGTCGAATCGACGCTGGTCCTGTCGGTGTTTTTGCTGCTCCTGTTCGGGATGTTCGAGTACTGCCGGTTCCTGATGGTCCTGCACGTCACCAACAACGCGGCCCGCGAAGGCGCGCGGTACGCGGTGGTGAACATGGACAAGCCCTCGAACTTCGATTACACGGACTACACCGACGCCAGCAGCGTCACCTACGACAACATCCAGAAGTACACCACCAACCGCATGGGCGGGATCCAGACGCGGAACATCGAGGGGTTCCGGGTCGCGTGCTACGCGGTCGATCCGTCCGGGCTGACCCTCAGCCCGCCGGTCGTGCGGCCGAAGAAGAGCGGGGCCACGTACCCGGACCCGTTCAACAACACCGACCCCAACCGCGTCCCGTGGAACACCGCGGTGTTCACCGAAAAGATCGCCGTGACCATCGACGGCACCTACCGCCCGATCCTGCCGACCTTCCTGTTCATGCCCAGCACCATCTCCGTGAAAACGACGGCGATCATGGGGAGCGAGGGCTGACGCCAGTGTGAGTGCGAGTGTGAGTGTTAGGAAAGACAGCAGAAAAGACCGTGTGAAGAAGTGAAAAGGCAGAAGGCCGGAACCACTCTTGGCTCCGGCCTTCTGCCTTTTCACTCACACTCACACTCGCACTCGCACTTCGGTTTGAAAAGGCGGCTGTCCGGCCCGCGCCCGGAGCCGGTTGACCGCGGCCAGGACCACCCGGCGCGTCACCAGCCATCGCTCCCAGCGGTGCTTGCCCGGAAAATCAATACACATCACGCCCATCAGAATGGTCAGTATTCCCTGGCCGGGCACGCCCGGCAGCGACAGCGCGATTCCCAGCGCGATCAGGAAGTAGCCGATCGCGTTCCGCGCGACGATCGCGAGTACCTTCAGCACCGGGTGCCGGTCGATCGGCCGGCGCGCGTCGGGATTGACGAAGTAGTCCGCCGGCAGGCGCGACAGCACGGCCCCGACGACGAACAGGCTTGCGGCGGCCATCGCAACGGCCAGCCCGACGCTCAGCGCGACGAGGTGCCACGCGGTCCAGCCTTCGGGCAACAGGTTCGCCAACCACTCCGGCATCGTCGGTGCCTCCGTTCAACCCCGCTCGTATTCTACCCCGAACGTTCGTTCGAGCGAAACCGGGCGCCGCGGGGGCCATTCTGATATGACGCCGGAAACCGAAGTCATCGCCTGCCCCGCGTGCCGGCACCTCGTGCGGGTGCCGCTCGACTGGCTGGGCACGCAAGTTCAGTGCCCGGAATGCAAGGCGATGTTCCGCGCGCCGGTCCGCGATGCCGGCGGCAAGCTGACCGAACCGGAACTGATCTCGCGCCCGGTGCCCGCGACCGCCACCGCTCCGCGCAAGCCCGATCTGATGTTGTTGCTGCCGGCGTTCGGGCTGCTGTTGTGCGGGATCGCGGGCACGCTCATCAACGGGTGGCTTGTGTCCGTGTTCCTCACCGACCCGGCCGGGGCGAAGGGCTGGGCACGCAATCAGATGCCGGCGCTGCGGAATGCCGGGTTCGGCAAGCCCGGCACGCCGGAGGAGATGGCCGCAGAGGACGAACGGAACGCGGAGCAGGTGGCGAACGTGAACCGGTGGCTGGTCCCGGTGTCGCTGGTGGTGAGTGTGGCGGTGTTCGCCGGCGGGTTCGCGATCGTGCGCCGCCGGGGCTACCGGTTCGCCAAACTCGCGTGCGTGCTGGCGGCGCTGAACTTCGCGCACATGTGCTGCCTCCCCGGCGCGCTGTTCGGGCTGTGGGGGCTACTGATGCTCAGTTCGGACGAGGGCCGCGAACATTTCCTGACCTGATGTCGCGCGCGCCGCTCGCGCCCACTTCGGACTGTTTTCTGTTTTCTGACTTCTGTCCTCAGCACCAGGGGCTTGCGCCCCCCGCTCGCCTATAACGGCCCCATGCTCACCCCATCCGCCACCGCGCTGCTCGTCGTGGACGCGCAGCGCGGGTTCACCGAGTTGTGCCCGGACGAACTGCCCGTCCCCGGCGGGGCCGCGATCGTCCCGCACGTCAATCGGCTACTCGCGTTGCCCTTCGCGCGCGTCGATGCCACCCAGGACTGGCACCCACCGGACCACCGGTCGTTCCTCGGCGGCGCCGACAACCTCTACCCGGCGCACTGCGTGATGAACACGCCCGGCGCGGAGTTCCTGCCGGGGTTGCACGCGCACCGGTTCGGCGCGGTGTGGCGCAAGGGGTACGATCCCGGCTTCGAGGCCTACGCGGTCACCGCGCAGCACCCCGGGTTCGCCCCGTTTCTCACCGCGAGCGGGATCGGGGCGGTTGTCGTGTGCGGGATCGCGACGAACATCTGTTGCTTCTTCGCGGCGCGCGATCTGAAGAAGGCCGGGTTCGACGTGTGGATGGTCGAGGACGCCAGCGCCGGCATCGACGTGCCCCCCGCCGACCTCTACCAGGCGAAGGCCAAGGCCGAGGGGCACGCGCTGGGCATCCGGTACTGCACCGTCGCGGAAGTGGAGAAGGCAATGAAGAGGGGCGATTCGGCCCGGTGAGTACCGGGCCGGCCCTCAACTATCGAAGTACAGGGCGAACTCGTAGGGGTGCGGGCGGACGCGGATCGCCGCGACCTCGGCCTTGCGCTTGTAGTCGATCCACGTCTCGATCACGTCTTCCGTGAACACGCTCCCCCGCAGCAGGAACTCGTGGTCGCTTTGCAGCGCGTTGAGCGATTCGACCAGCGTTTGCGGGGTTTTCGGTACGTTCTTGAGCTGCTCCGCGGGCATGTCGTAGATATCCTTGTCCAGCGCCGGGCCGGGGTGCTCCTTCTTCTCGATGCCGTCGAGCATCGCCATCAGCATCGCGGCGAACGCCAGGTACGGGTTGGCAGTGCCGTCCGGGACGCGGTACTCCAACCGTTTGGATTTGGCGCGGGAGGAATAAACGGGGATGCGCACCGCCGCGGAGCGGTTTCGCTGGCTGTACGCGAGGTTCACCGGGGCCTCGTAACCCGGCACCAGGCGCTTGTAGCTGTTCGTGGTGGGGTTGGTGATCGCGCACAGCGCCGGAGCGTGCTTCAACAGTCCGCCGAGGGCGTACATCGCGGTATCGGAGAGGCCGGAGTAGTCGCTCCCGGCGAACAGGTTGGTCATGTCGCCGTTTTTCTTCTTCCACAGCGAAACGTGAACGTGCATCCCGCTGCCGTAATCTTCAAACAGTGGCTTGGGCATGAACGTGGCGGCCTTGTTGTGCCGGCGGGCCATGTTCTTCACGATGTACTTGTACTTCAGCACGTTATCGGCCATCGGCACCAGTTCGTCGTACCGCACGTTGATTGCGCACTGCCCGCCGCCGGCCTTTTCGTGGTGATGGCTCTCGACCGTCATCCCGCACTCCATCATCGCGAGCATCATCTCGCTGCGCAGGTCGTGCAGCGCGTCCGACGGCGGGCACGGGAAGTAGCCCTGCTTGTACGGCACCTTGTAGCCGAGGTTCGGGCGCTCGTCTCGCCCGGTGTTCCACTGCCCCTCGCCCGAATCGACGTAGTAGAACGCGGAGTGCGGCGTCTGGTCGAACTTCACGTCGTCGAAGACGAAAAACTCCATCGACGGTCCGAACATGGCCGCGTCGATGCCCTGCTGGCGCATGTAGTTGACGGCTTTTCGCGCCACGTTTCGCGGGTCGCGGGAGTAATCTTCCTTTGTGAGCGGGTCTTGAATGTTGCACAGCATCGCGAGCGTCACGTCCTTGCAGAACGGATCGATGAACAGCGTGTCCGGCTGCGGCATGAGCAGCATGTCGGACTCGTTGATCGCGACCCATCCGCGGATGCTGGAGCCGTCGAACCCAATGCCGTCCTCGAAGGCGTTCTCGTCGAGCACCTCCGCGGGCACGGTGAAGTGCTTCCACTGGCCGGGGAAGTCCATGAACCGGAGGTCAATGGCCTTGACCTCGCGCTCGCGGATGTAGGCCAGAACCTCGCGGGGCGTGCGGACGTGTTCGCGTGCGGACATACCGGGTGTGTCCCCGTGGCGGGATGGCGGGAAGTTAGCGCGAACGCGGAGAGGATGTGGCGCGTCGGGGTTATTGTATGAACCGCGAACTGCGATGGAGGGTGACCGATGACCGAAGTGGAATGGCTCCAATCAGCCCAGACGCACAAAATGAAGCGTCATCTTGGCCGTCCGCTCTCACCGCGCAAGTGCTTGCTCACTCTCTGCGCCTACGCCCGGCACGTTGAGCCACACATCGTGGTGCCGCGGGTAATGGAGATCGCCACCGAGTTTGAGTCTGGCGCGGACAGCGAGCCAATGGCGACTCTCAATTGGCCCGACTGCGACGCGATGCAACACGAGTTGCTGGGCCATCTGCCCGTGAATAACAACGAACGAGGTATCTGCTACTTCATTCTCTATTGCTTGCACACGGCCTCTCAAAGCGGGTTTCTCGGCGAGTCATCGTTTGAGGGTATCGGTGCCTTGGTAGCAAGAATCGCCCACCCCGGGGCACATTTTGACATCAACCGCCTCCAAAACTCCGCGCCAGAAGCCGTCGAGGTCTACCGTCACGAGCGCGCGATTCAAATCGCCTTGACGCTCGACACTATTGGCAACCCATTCTGCCCGGTCACCTTCTCCTCGGAGTGGCGGACTGACACCGCGATTGCCCTCGCGCGGCAGATGTACGAATCGCGCGAGTTCTCCGCGATGCCGATTCTGGCGGACGCGCTCCAAGACGCCGGGTGCGACAACGACGACATCCTCGACCACTGCCGGGGCGATGGGCCGCACGTTCGCGGGTGCTGGGTGGTCGATCTCGTGTTGGGTAAATCGTAGGTCGCGGTCGAGGAATCAGGCGGAGAGAAGCCGCACGATGAACGCAGACAAAGACACGATCAGACAAGAGGTGGGTTTGATTCCAACTCGGCATCCTGTCTTCATCGTGTTTTTATCTGCGTTCATCGGGCGGCTTCTCTTCTTTCTTGTCGCGCCTGCACCGCGCCGGGGTATAATCGCCCGCGACCTGCCTTCCGAGCCGCTTTCGTCATTCCTTCCCCTCACGTTCGAGGCGGCGCGGTGCGCACGGGTCGTGAGTCGCGCCCATGAGTATCGCGTGTCCGTATTGCAAGGCCGCCCTCAACCCCAAGAGGCTGAAGCCCGGGCGGTTCCAGCCGAAGTGCCCCGGGTGCGCGCGGGCGTTCCTACTGCTCATCAGCGTGCAACCGCTGGAGGCCGAAAGTCCGAAGCCCGCGCCGCCTCAGAAACTGACCGACGACGAGCGCGCCTCGCTCATCCTCGATGGCAAGACTCCCGCCGACTTTGAAGACGCGCCTGCCGAATCCGAGGTGGCGGCGGCCGATCCGAACAGTACCGCGGTCCACGAACCGAAACTGCCGGACTGCTCGCCGCGCGGGCAGGCCGCAAGGGTGATACCGGAGAGACGTGGAAGAAGTTCGGCACGTGGCGCGAACCGATCGTGCAGTGGGCCGACGCGCGGATGGAAGCTCCGCGGCAAGCGCGGGAGCGCGCGCATTTTCAGAAAGTGGAGGCGAAAGCACTCGTCGCGGAGGGCGTCAATCAATTAGAGGCCAAGGCGCGGCCGCGCAGATGGTCGATCAGGCCGCGGAGGCGAAACGCGAGGGCGAGGAGGTCAACGTGAGGGAGTTGGTGGCCGCGGCCCGCGAAGGTCGGCGCCCCAACCGGGGCTGACGATCACCGGCAAGAAGCACCGCAGCCTGTGGATGAAGAACTTCGTGAATACCTGGTTCGGACGCTGGGAGCGGTTGTGTTCGCCGGCGGGCTGTTGCGGGTGCACCAGAACAACCTTCTGAAAGACAACAAGGCGGTTTCGGCATTATCCGAAGGGAACATCGGGGCCGCGCAACAGGCCGCGGAGAAGACCGGCAAGGCCGCGACCAAACCGCTGGTGATTCCGGGCGGCGCGGTTTCTGTGTCAGACGAACGGAAACCGGCGGTGAATACATGGGCGCTGCCGACCACAGGTCTTCTGTTGCTCGTGAACGGCGTTTTCTATTTTGGGTGGAAGCCGATGCGGGTGACGATCCCGGGGCGGCGGTGGCGCTCCTCGGTCCGACGTTCGGAATACCCGAAGTCGGCCCCCTGGCAGCCCAACACCTGAGCCTCATTATCGGGGCGGTGCTGATACTGGTGGTCGCGCGGTTCCTGCGGCAGTGAACTGTGGTCCGGTCGCTCCGTGACCGGTTTTGCAACATCCGGTCACGGAGTGACCGGACCACAATAGGAGCCTCCCCATGTACCGCACATTCGTCTCTCTGACACTGTTCGCGCTCACACTCGGCTTCGTCGTCGCGCAAGACGAGATCCGCCGCGGCACGGTCAAGGCGCTCGACGCGGAGAAGGGCACGATCACCATCACGGTGAACGGAAAAGACGAAACGTTCTTCCTCACCGCCGACTCGAAGGTGATGGGGGTCGACGGGAAGGCGGTCGCGAAGCCGTTCGAGGACAAGGAACTGAAGGCCGGCGCCGCGGTGATGTTCAAGGCGGCGGCGAAGGGCGGCAAGGACGTACTCGTCGGGCTGAAGTTCGGCGGGCAACCCGCGCAGCCGAAATTCGATCCGTCGAAGCTCAAACCGCTGCCGAACCTCGGCGCGGAGAAGTATCAGGGCTTCGAGGGCGGATTTTACCCCGGCGGCAAGAACGAGCGGCCGAAGGACCACGACGACGCGGGTTTGGCGCTGGCGAAATCGATCAAGCCGCTCGGCGCCGACGGCAAGCCGGCCGCGAGCGGAAAGGTGGTCATGCTCTCCGTCGGGATGAGCAACACCACGCAGGCGTTTTCGACCTTCAAGCGGCTCGCGGACGCCGACGCAGACAAGCACCCGGACCTCGTGCTGGTGGACGGCGCGCAGGGCGGCATGACCGCGGCGCGGATCAAAGACCCGGACGACAAGGGCAGCGGCACGAAATACTGGGAGGTCGTCGATCAGCGGCTGAAGGCCGCGAACGTCACCCGCGAGCAGGTTCAGGTCGCGTGGATCAAGCAGGCCGACGCCGGCCCGCGCGACGGGTTCCCCAAATACGCGCAAACGCTCCGCGACGAACTGCGGCAGATCGTCCGCGCGATGCAGGTGCGGTTCCCGAACTTGAAGATGGTGTACCTGTCGAGCCGCACCTACGGCGGGTACGCGACAACGCCGCTCAACCCGGAACCGTACGCGTTCGAGTCCGGGTTCTCAGTGAAGTGGCTCATCGGGGAGCAACTCAAGGGCGACAAGGAACTGAACTTCGACCCCAAGAAGGGCGCGGTGCAGGCCCCGTGGCTGAGTTGGGGGCCGTACTTGTGGGCTAACGGCCCCACCAAGAACGCCGACGGCCTCTCCTACGAACAAAGTGACTACGCCAACGACGGCACGCACCCGTCGCCGGCGGGGCAGCGGAAGATCGCGGAACACATGCTGAAATTCTTCAAGGCCGAGCCGACCGCGAAGCCGTGGTTCGTGAAGCCGTGATTTTCGGGTGGGTCGCTCTCTCCGAGAGCGAC